>CAUZTE010000011.1:0-12361 GCA_963582565.1 Dehalococcoidia bacterium
CAACGTTCTCCATCTACCCGATCATTCCCATGATTGGCGGTGTCATCTTGATGCGTGAGCGGATCGTTCCACGGCAGGCAGCTGGGTTGGCGTCAGTCTGCGCGGGTTTGCTAGTGCTCGGCATGACGTCCTGAGGCTCTCTGTAGCAACTTCGCCTGCTGCCTATCTCAACCCACAGTGCCCCTGCTTCTTGATTGCGGTCGATTTCCATCCGTGTTGTCTGACATTGACAGCCTACCTGTGGCCTGTGTACGCTCCCAACCTAAACACACACACTAGGAAATACCCGTGCAGTTTGAAGGAAAAGTCGCAATCATCACCGGCGCAGCAGGGGGCATCGGCAGCGAAGTTGCAAAGACATTTGCAGCAGGCGGTTGCCATGTGGCCGCGCTGGACATCAATGAACCTGCGCTTGAGGCGTTGGCAGAGAAGGCTGACGGCCTGCCGGGCCAGGTGACCCCTGTACTGGCTAACGCCTTCGACCCGGAAGAGGTCCAGAAAGCCGTAGCGTCCGTCCTTAGCTGGACAGGCACCATAGACATCCTGGTCAACTGCGTGGGCGGCAGCACGGTGATTTCCAACACTGACCGCCCTGTGGAAGAATTATCGCTTGAGGAGTGGAAGAAGGTTCTGGATTTCAACCTTGATTCTGCCTTCCTGTTCTGCAAAGAAGTGCTCCCACACATGAAGGCGCAGGGCTTTGGGAAGATCGTGAACATGTCGTCGAGGGCTGCTACGGGCTTGGGTGGTTCTCCGGCGCCGTATACAGCGGCTAAGGCTGGCATTATCGCCATGACTACTCGCATCGCCAATGAAGCTGGCCCGTATGGTGTTAATGTGAACGCCGTGGCTCCAGACACCACACTGACGGATCGAATCCTCAACGAACTCTGGACTGACAAACCCGATGCGGACAAGCAGGCATACCTGAACAGTGTGGCCTTGCGCAGGATGGGGCAACCTGAAGACCAGGCGAAAGTCATCGCGTTTCTGGCATCGGACGGTGCCGACTTCATATCCGGGCAGACAATCCACGTGAACGGCGGCATGTAAACGCGGCATTGGCCGTGAAAACGGGGTACTATTGACGGCAATGCACGGGTGAAGGAGGAGAATCATGGCAAGGATTAAGCACATAGCAATTGCAACCGACAATCCGGAGGCCACAGCGAAGTTCTACATCGAAGGCCTCGGCATGAAACAGGTAGGCAAGTTGGACACGCCGACGGACGAGGGTTACTACCTCACTGACGGCTACATCAACCTGGCTATCCTGAAGTTCAAGACTGAAGGGGAAGCTGACACAGAGGGCGGCCCCAAATGGACGGGTATGCACCACTTCGGCTTCAACGTGGAGACTATGCCGGACGCTGAGGAAAAAATTCTAGCAGCCGGTGCCACGCTCAAGCGCAAGCCCAAAGACGTGGATGGCAAGCCACGCACGGGTAATGTTGAAGTGAAGTTCACCGGCCCTGACGGGATCACCATCGATCTGTCAGAGTTTGGTTGGTTGGGCCAGCGCGAAGAGGACGAGGCCCGAGATGCTGCTCTGAAGGCAGCCAAGGTCTAGAACCCTTAAGCCCTGCTTGTGAGCCGGTGTCCCTCGTCCAGACCATCAAAGGTCCAGGCGGGTCTGGTCATAAGGAACCGGTAACCAAGGTCTAAGAGATTACCAACGTTCTGTTTGAAAACGTGGGGGTGGCCAGCTACCACCCCTGCGTTTTTGCATATCTCACCTATCTCGCGCAACGCATCCTTGAACTCTTTGTTATCGTATTGCTGAGGGATGCCCATATCGTGGGTAAGATCGGCCTCGCCCACAAGCACCACGCCGATACCAGGCACTTCTGCCAATACCTCTTTTAAGTTACCCAATGCTTCCATGCTCTCGCACATGGTGACGACCACAAGCTCGCCGTCGGGGTTGAGTGGCCACACATCGCACCGCTGGTAGTATTCGTCCCGCGACAGACCCCAGTACCGTGCCGCGTTGGTTGCCGCGTCGCCCCGAAGCCCCCTGGGTTCGTAATACGAGTTCTTCTTGGCCGGGTATCGACATGCCGCCACGGCGTTGTACGCGTCCTGCACCGTTGTTATCTGCGGCCAGACCACGCCGTACGCGCCCAGGTCCAGAACCTGCTTCGCGAACCACTGTGCGCTCTCTCCACCGTTGGGGGGAATGCGCACCATCGGCGCAACCGCAGGGGCTACTGTCGGCGCATCGTGTATCTGCTGTCGATGCAGCATGAACTGCATGCTTAGCTGTAAATCCTTAATGTCGTAGGGGTTGTGCTCAAGCTCGTAGACGACGCCATCGTATTTGGTGAAAGACAGGTTCACTGCGTTCTCAATGCCAGGCGATGAGAATGTTGTGAAGGCTGCCGGAGTCTCCTCCAACGCCCGCACGACGCCGTTTAGTCGATGTCCTTTGCCAAGAGCCATATTGCTACGTTCCTACGTTGAAATCCAAACTCAATTTGGTAACCGCCAGGTCACTCGGGTCGAGGGCTTGCCCTCGCTAGCCCCCTTTGGGCTGGAAGGGCCACGTGCCGTTGTTGGGCTGTGTCTTCATGCCCTCTCGTCGTTCTGCGTTGAGCTTCGGGTCACGAAGGGCGTGGGCATCCCACGTGCGCTTCAAGCTATCGACAACGTGCTGCGAGCTTCGTCCTACCTTCTCGATCTCGATCTCAGCGAAGTCGCCATCCTGCAGTGGCCCCAGGTTGCCGTGGTTGGTGCCGGCAAGGATGAGGTCGCCGGGCTTCAGTGTCATGACGTGCGACAGCGTTGCGATCATGTACGCGATGCTGTGCTCCATATCGCTGGTGTTGTACGTCTGGCGCAGCTCCTCGTTAACCCAGTACTTCACATTAAGGTCATTGGGGTTGCTGATCTCATCGGCGGTAGTGATGGCCGGGCCGATGGGCAGGAACGTGTCAAAGCTCTTACCGTAGTCGCCAGGTAGGCTTGCTTCGTCCTCTTGCGGTGCACGTGCCGACACGTCGACAGCTGTGGTGTAGCCGAAGACGATGCTTAGCGCCTCCGATTCAGAGAGGTTGTGTCCCTCTTTGCCGATGACCATGCCCAACTCAGCTTCATGGTTGAAGATGACGGGATGGAATGTTGGCAGCACCACGGTCTCTCCAGGGCCGATGATCGCTTCAGGCGACTTGAAGAATGTCTTCAGAGGGCGCATTGGTTCAATCTTGACGCCCTCCATGTAGTTTCCGTTACCGGCAAGGATTTTTCCCGGTCGTGGCAGCGGGGCGCGCAGCTTGACCTTGTCCATGGGGATGACCGTTCCGGCGCTCTCGAGGTCTGCTAGCTTGCTCTTGAGCGAGTTAAAGTTGACGATGATCCGCTCCATGTAGTGCTGGGGTGAGGATATCTTGTATTGCGACACAGCATCTGAGATGTCTACTACGCCGTCTGCCTTCACGATGCACGGAAGAAACTCGTTATAGAATCCAATTTTCATTGTTTTCTCCTCTTTAGATTGGACTAAAGCCGAATCAGGGCATGCTTTATAAACTGCTCATTCGTCAGTCCGTCAGGGAACAAAAGGGGTTAAACCCCACCCTTGGGCTGGAAGGGCCATGTACCCGCGTTCGGTGTGCCCTTCAGGCCTTCGCGACGCTCAGCCATCTCGCTTGGCTTGCGAAGTGCCTTGGGATCCCATGTTCGTTTCATGGAGTCCTGGACGGGTTGGCCGTTGTGGCCGACCTTCTCAATCTCGATCTCACCGAAGTCGCCGTCTTGCAGTGGCCCCAGGTTGCCGTGATTGGTGCCGGCAAGGATAAGGTCGCCGGGCTTCAGCGTCATGACGTTGGACAGCGTCGCGATCATGTAGGCGATGCTGTGCTCCATGTCGCTGGTGTTATATTCCTGACGAAGTTCCTTGTTGACCCAGTACTTCACGTTCAGGTTGTTTGGATCGCTGATCTCGTCGGCCGTAATGATTGCCGGGCCGATGGGCAAGAACGTATCGAAGCTCTTGTCGTAGTGGTGAGGCGGTGTTCCGGGGACTTCGGCCTCGTCTTCCATGGGTGCCCGGGCAGATACGTCTACCGCGGTGGTGTAACCGAAGACGTAGGTAAGCGCCTCAGCCTCTGAGACTTGCTTGGCTTCCTTGCCGATGATAACGCCAAGTTCGGCCTCATGGTTGAAGATGACGGGCCTGAACGTTGGGAACACGATTGTGTCACCAGGGCCAATGACGGCGTCAGGCGACTTGAAGAACGTTCGTAGCGGGCGTGGTGGGTCGATGGGCACGCCCTCCATGTAGTTACCCTCGCCGCACAGCACCTTGCCGGGCCTGGGCAGCGGTGCGCGCATCCGAACCTTGTCGGCGGGAATAACCGTGCCGGATGCTTCTTGCTGCTGAAGCGATGAGCGAAGGCCATCGAACCCGGTGATGATCCGCTGCATCAGGAGTTGAGGGACTCCCTCGTCCAGGTCTTTTACCTGCTCCGTAATGTCTACCACACCGTCATCCTTGACGATGCAGGGGCGATAGTCGTCGTAAAAACCAATTTTCATATCTACCTCCATGCTGTGTGTCGTGTTGCAAAACAGAGCCGTACGACTTTGCCTTTGGGGCTTTGGAGTTGGGAGGATATATTCTCAGCGATGGAGGGTCAAGCATTCCTCCATGTTGGATGTTACGAAACTTCGAATTCGCGCTAATAAACGCTGTATAGCTTGAGTCCAGGGCTCGCCCTGGTGGTAGAATGGCGACGTGATGGAGAACATGGAAGAGCGATTGGTCTCTGCGGCAGAGCAAGGAGAGGACACGGGTGTTGATCGCACCTTGCGACCTCGCCGACTCTCAGAGTACGTGGGCCAGACGCGGGTCAAAGAGAATTTACAGATAGGCATCCAGGCTGCCAAACAGCGTGGAGAGTCACTGGACCATGTGTTGCTCTATGGCCCGCCGGGTCTAGGGAAAACCACCCTGGCCCACATCATTGGCCATGAGCTTGAAGTCAATGTGAAGATCACCTCCGGCCCAGCTATCGAACGCCCAGGCGACCTCGCTTCTGTCCTTACGAGCCTCAACGAGGGCGACATCCTCTTCATCGATGAGATCCACCGCCTCAGCCGTGTGGTTGAAGAGGTGCTCTACCCGGCGATGGAAGAATTTGGCATTGATCTGGTCATTGGCAAAGGGCCTGGTGCACGGAGCCTCCGATTGAACCTGAAGCCTTTCACCCTCATTGGCGCTACAACACGGTATGCCATGGTCAGCCCGCCGCTGCGAGACCGCTTTGGTCTTGTGCATCGCTTGGATTTCTACAAACCGGAAGACCTCCTACAGATCATCTCGAGGTCTGCTGAGATCCTCGGTGTGGAGGCGGATGCTGAAGGCCTGGCTGAAATAGCACGACGTTCCCGCGGCACGCCACGAATTGCCAACCGTCTTCTCCGCCGCGTACGTGACCACGCCCAGGTGCTGCAGGGTGGAGCAATCACCAAAGAGGTGGCGCTGGAGGCCCTCGCTCGACTGGAAGTGGATGAGCTTGGACTGGACCAAGTCGATCACCAGGTGCTGCACGCTATTGTGGAGAAGTTCGATGGCGGGCCAGTGGGACTGGAGACCGTCGCGGCATCAATAAGCGAAGACGCCGATACCGTTATGGACGTGTACGAGCCCTTCCTGCTGCAGCTTGGCTTTCTTGAACGAACACCTCGGGGTCGAGTCGCTACGAGGCTGGCCTATGAGCACCTTGGCTTGAAGTACGTGAACCCCAAGAAGGGCGCGGAGTCCCCGCAACTGCGCCTTGATGAAGAAGAAGCGCAATGACGAATAAACCCTCTGCGCCCCGCGTGACTATCTACACCGATGGCTCTGCTCTAGGTAACCCTGGCCCCGGAGGCTATGGCACCGTCCTGATGATGGACGACCATCGCAAGGAACTATCGGGTGGCTTTCGGCTCACCACCAACAACCGCATGGAGATACTGGCAGTCATCAAAGGACTTGAAGCATTGCAGGAGCGTTGCCATGTGGAGCTTTACAGCGATAGCCAGTATGTCATCAACGGGATTATCAAAGGCTGGGCGAAGAAGTGGAAGTCCAAGGGCTGGATGCGCAACAAGACGGACAAGGCCGTAAACCCGGACCTGTGGGATCAGTTGCTGACTCAGGTAGGCAGGCACGATGTGGCGTTCAACTGGGTCCGTGGCCACACGGGTGTTGAGGAGAACGAGCGGGCTGACAGGTTGGCGGTAGGCGCTGCTGAGGCTAGTGGGTTGGCTGTGGATGAGGGCTACGAGTCGGTCAACGGAAGGATGAGCTAGCCTTCCGGAGTTAGTCCCGTTGGTACCTGCGTCCTGGATGCATCGGCGAAGTAGGTGTTGTACAAATTGGCATACGCCCCGTCCATGGCCATGAGTTCGGCGTGAGTACCCTGCTCCAATATCTCCCCGTGTTCCAGCATGACAATCTTATCGGCGTTGCGGATGGTGCTGAGACGATGGGCGATGACGATTGACGTCCTACCCTGGAACACCTCAGTCAAGGCCTTTTGAATGACACTCTCACTGTAGCTATCGATGTTCGCCGTGGCCTCGTCGAGGATCAGGATGGCAGGGTTGGCGATGAGTGCGCGGGCAAAGCTCAGGAGCTGACGCTGGCCAACGCTCAGGTTCTGACCCCGTTCCTTGAGCGGCGTGTCATACCCTTCAGGCATCTTCTCTATGAACTCATGGGCGCCCACGGTCTTGGCTACCGCGACCACGTCTTCATGGGTTGCATTGGTCTGGTTGTATGCGATGTTCTCCCTGATGCTGCCGGAGAAGAGGAACGGCTCTTGAAGCACCATTGCCGTCTGGCGGGCCAGAGACTCCTGGGTCACATCGCGGATGTCATGGCCGTCAATGGTGATGCGACCTTCCGTCACATCGTAGAAGCGGTTCAGCAGCGCTACCAGGGTGGTCTTGCCAGCGCCAGTCTGACCCACAAGGGCCACCGTCTGACCTGGCTCGATAGCGAGGTCTATCCCCTTCACCACCTCGATTTCCGGGACGTAGTGGAAGTGAATGCCCTCAAGGGTGATTGCGCCTTTGACGGGTGGGAGGTCTATGGCGTCCTCTTTGTCCTCGACATCAACCGAGGTGTCCAGCAAAGCGAAGATGCGTACGCCGGAAGTCATTGCACGTTGGAACTGGGTGTACTGCATCGTCAGGTTGCGGATGGGGTCGAAGAACCGCTGCACGTACAGCACGAACGCGACGATGACGCTGACTTCCAATGTCCCATTGATTGCCTGCCGTCCGCCAAAGACGACCACAAGACCTATGGCCACGGCGGTCAGTATCTCAACCGTCGGCATCAGCGCTGCTGACAGGCGACTGGCATGGAGGTTGGCTTCCAGGTGGCCGTTGTTGACCTCGTCAAACCGCTCCATGTTCGTCTGTTCGCGGTTCAAGGATTGGACCACACGGATGCCGGAGATGTTCTCCTGCAGGTTGGCGTTCACCACAGAGATCGCCTGGCGAACACGCATGAACGTTCCCCATGCGATCTTCTGCCAGATAAGCATGATGCCTATCAACACCGGGATGACCGTGAGGGTAATCAGCGCCAGTTGTACGTCCAGCAGGAACAATGCAATCACGATGCCGAAGAGGCTGAGGACGTCTGCCAGGCTGGAGACCACCAGGTTTAGGAACTCCTGCAACTGGTTCACATCGTTCTGGCCACGGGACATGATGCGCCCAACTTCATTCTTGTCGTAGAACGAAGGGGAGAGGCGTTGCAGGTGCTCGAAGATACGTGTCCTCAGCGTGTAGAGGACGCCCTGGCTGACCCGAGCCAATGTCACCTGGTAGAAGTAGTTGCTGACGAACCGAAAGCCCATGTTCACGGCGAAGAGCATCATTACAAAGCCGAGCGCGCCTACGGTAGCGTTTTCACCGGCATCCACCTGCCTCCCTGCCTCCACCAACTCATCGATGCCGAGTTTGATGATCCAAGGTTGGGCCACAATGGTGAACGTTGTCAGCAGCATCGTCACAAGGCTGAGGATCGCCAGACCTTTGTGAGGGAGGACGTAGACAAGCAATCGAGTAACTACCCGATGGTTGTAGACCGATCCCAACTCAGATTCGTCGTCAATCCCTCCCCGGCGGCCCATACGACCCATACCGCCGCCACCCATGCCGCCGCCGAAGCCACCGCCACCACCGTGCATCATGACCGGGCCTCGCTGCTGTGGCTGCTTGCGGTCAGGGAATCAATCGTCGGTTCGTCAGGAAGGAGTTGAAGCTCATAAAGCCGTCTGTACAGCCCATTTTGACTCACTAGTTCTTTGTGGGTGCCACGCTCAGTGATTCTGCCGTCTTCTAGCACCAGTATCTGATCGGCGTGCATCACGGTACTGAGGCGGTGAGCTATCACGAATGTAGTACGGCCCTTCATCACGCTCTCCAGGGCTTCCCGAAGCTGATGTTCCGTGTTGGCATCAATGCTTGAAGTGGAGTCGTCCAACACCAGTATCGGCGGGTCCAGCAGCACGGTTCGCGCAATAGCCAGTCGTTGTCGTTGACCTCCGCTGAGGGTGATGCCGCGCTCTCCTACCCAGGTGTTGTAGCCGTCTGGCAATTCCACGACGAAGTCATGGAGCTGCGCGATGCGTGATGCTCGCTCAACATCTTCCTGACTGGATCCAGGCTTACCGTAGGCGATGTTGTCGGCAATGGTCGCTGAGAACAGGAACACGTCCTGCATGGCGATGCCCACGTTGCTTCGAAGCGATGCGAGCGTTGCGTCTTGGATGTCGGTGCCGTCCAGTGTGATGCGACCTTCTGTGGCATCGTAGAAACGAGGTATCAAGTGCACCACGGTGGTCTTACCGCTTCCGGGCATGCCCAGAAGCGCTACGACCTGGCCTGGCTGTGCTTCAAGCGATACATCGCGGAGGACGGGCTCGTCGCCGTAAGCGAACGATACGTTCTCAAAGAGCACGTGGCCCCGGACTCTGGGCATCACCGTGGCGTCTGGGCGTTGTTGCACCGGTGAGGGCGCGTCCAACACCTCGAAGATGCGCTGCCCCGCGGATACAGCCCGAGAGAAGTTGTTGATGATCATGCCGGACATGCGGACGGGTCCCTGGATGAGGCCCAGATAGAAAATGAACTGGGTCAGCTCTCCAGGGGTGAGGCGTTCATTAACGATCTCCTGACCGCCGAACCAGATAATGGCTCCGGTGGCCCCCGCAAACACGAGCTGGATGAATGACGAGTTGGCTACCTGAAGCTTGCTGACCCTGATGTGGGACTCAGAAAGGTCCTTGATGACTACGTCAAACTTCTCTTTTTCGTACTCCTGGGCCCCAAAGGCACGGACTACCCTGACGCCAGAGAGGTTCTCCTGCAACACGGTGGTCATCTTGCCAGTGGTCTTCAGGACATAGTTCCAAATCTGACGCAGAGAGAGGCTTACTACCGCTGAGCGGTATGCGACTATCGGGACAAAGGCCAGTCCAATGAGGGCGAGTCGCCAGTTGGTCAGGAAGAGGAGCCCTGCTGCTCCGAATACCAACATCAATATCTGGACAGCCCGTAGTAGACCGCCCTGGACGAAGTTGCGAATCGCCTCGACGTCAGCAGTCGCCCGCGACATTTGATCGCCGGTCTGACGCTCGTCGTGGTAGGAGAAGCTGAGGCGTTGAAGGCTGGCGAACATGGAGTTGCGGATGTCGTAGGCCACAAGCTGACCAGTCCACTCGCTCAAGTAGGTCTGGCCATAGGCGAAGGCACCACGAAGCCCGTTGACCAGCAGAATAAGCCCCGCTAATCGGACCATAGCGTTAAAATCGCTGCCTCCCAGTACATCGTCTACCGCTTGGCCGAGTAGGCGAGGAACCATGAGGGCGAAGGCGCTGCTACCGATGAGGGCTACGTATGCTGCAACCATATGGCGGGGGTGTCGCCATGCCATCCCCAAGATACGCATGAAAATACTCATACACCTCTATTCTACGCGCATGAGCAACAGGCTGCCAGCGTATGTGCATCAGGAAACGTCTGGATTCAGAACAAGGACGAGGCCGGTGCCCTCCATACCGTTATCCCATATTTTCGGAGCAAACACTTGGAAGGTACGTAATCCTAAGAAGGGGCAGCGACCTATGAGGACGGACGCTGTGTCTAGGGTAACGACCTCTGTCGTAAAGGGCGCGCAGAACGCCGTGAGCGGGTTTTCCTCCAGGGAATCACGACTGGTGGTTGTTCCAGATTGTTGCATTGTGGTGATAATCGTGTCGTTCCATCTCCGTTCCAACTTCTCAGCGGCAACGGCGGCAGCTTTGCGATCCGTGTAGTAAAGCGCCATCACGGCCTCTTCCTGGACACCGCGGACCTGGTATCCCAGTAAGGCCAGATCGTACGGCTGCATAGCGCTCCATTGGGCAGAGAAATCGGAGTGTGATTCCTCGGCGGCTTGCTCAAGATACCTGGATGTAATTTCTTGCACCTCGCCAGGGGCGATGAAGCTTGCGCCCAGCAGCGTAGCCCCTGCTTCCTGGGCTAGTATCCGGTGAGGCGTACTGTCCCATAGGCTTGCGCCTATTCCTTGATGGAGGTCGATTAGAACCCTTGTTTCCGCGACCGATGGGCTGGCCAGCAGCAGATTGTCGAGGGGCGCGACCACGTTGAGGTAGATTCCCGATAGTCGAAATGGGTGTTCAAGGAGGAACGACCCTCCAGTGGTGTAATCCCAGAACTTGTAGTAGGCCACCTCGTTGTAGGTTTCACGGGAGTAGCCAAGATCCAGGAGGTTGGGGCCAACCTCGTCGTTCTGGAACCCCTCTTGCATCACCAACACCTGTGGAGTTGTCAGACCGCCACCCTCCGTCCATATGCGTACGGCGTTGGCCAATGGATCAAACCCGACGTCGTCAATAAGCATTGGGAAGGCACCGGATAGGCGGCTATGTTGGGATGTCAGACGGTAGAACTCCGGAATGCCCTTCGTCCCCTCAGCCAGATAGGTTGCGTACCCACGGAAGTCCGGTTTACCGGAGGCGATGGCGACGGCCCGGGCATCTGCAAACATGACCTGCCGGGAGGCAAAGTCAAGGGGCACCCAGGTAAGGGCGATTTCCAACGTAGACGTAGGCGCTGGAATGGGAGTGGGTGGTGGGGTTGGCGCCGCCGAGGAGCAGCCAATGCTCCATGCAACAAGCACCAACCCCACCAGGTATCCCGTCTTTAACAACATTTTTCACAGTATACAACGCTAACGTTGTCTAAACCCTACGGAAGATTAGATATTTGGAAAGTGAAGGGCCCCCTAACGTTACCTACCCCGTTAATCGTGAGCTGTAATGATCCTCCAACAGCTGTAGGCGTTCCCTCAAAAAACGAGGTGCTGCCATGCAATTTCATGTCCTCCTGCTTCAGTGTCCCAACGGGTCCTTGTGCCGATCCAGGGGTAGTTGTTACCGGCTGCATCAACCAAAGTAGCTCTCCCAGTTCCAGCGGTCACTTCGGTTCGCTTTGCAGCATCGTTCATTGGAACTACCACTAGTTTGAAGCGTTCTGTCTCAGAGGCCGTATTATTTATCAGTTGAGTTACCTCATAAACAGCCTCGCCTATAGTAAGCCGGATACCAAGTGGTACAACTTGATTTCGCTCAGCGGGATTGCTTCTATCCAACCCTAAGTCAATCGCGGGCACGAGGACAGATCCAACGCTCGAATGGTTAAATATCACCAGAAATCCTAAGTTGATAGTGGCCTGTTCTCCGCTCGAGATCAAGCTGGGATCCGTGGGGAACGTGGCTGTTTCTAGGTCCCCATCGCGGCTCCCCGCACTTGACGCTATCTTAGTTCCATCGTTAGTCGTGATGGTAGGGTTACCCAACGGGAAGGCTTGATGTCCATTTGTGGATCCAAAGGTGTAATCAATAGAAAGGACTCCACTATCTGATCGTACGGCGACGAGGCGGGCGTAAGCATCGTTGTCCATCTGTTCCTGCTCGGCCGCATTGTCTGTTGAAGTCGCCGCTGACACCGCAAGGATGCTGATGAGAGTACCGAGAACCACTAGCGTCAAGGCAGTACTTAAAATCCTAGCTTTGCTTTCGGTCAGGTTTCGAAGGAATTTCATTCGTTCATCCCACTGATTTTGATTCATTGGAAATAAGAAATCGGGTGGTGATGGATCAGCAACTCATGCATAAGTCTGTGATTGTCTCATTATCGTGAAAGAGGATCTCCCAACTAAATTGCAACCCTCCGCCGTCATCGTCGGTGTAAACAAGACCTTGGAGAATTACCCCGTCGTTTGTACCGTGTGCATAGGTATTACCTGAGAATGTGTCCCAGGTATAGGTGGCCGTATCGGGGTCACATTGGC
>CAUZTE010000012.1:0-12352 GCA_963582565.1 Dehalococcoidia bacterium
ATCACGCGTTGGTACAACCGCGTCTGGGACATCCTTGAGCGTGACCCCGGCATCCTGAAGTCTGGCGACGATGCCGATGGTAGTCGTGAGTTGCGACGCAAGCTCCACCAGACGATTCGCAAGGTCTATCAGGACTTGGACACATTCAAGTTCAACACAGCCATTGCCGCCTTGATGGAACTCACCAACACGCTTCAGAAGGTATGGGAGGCTGGTTCCGCAAGCAAGGCCGCATGGGTTGAGGCACGCAAGTCGTTCCTCGTGTTGCTTGCGCCCATCTCGCCCCACCTGACAGAGGAATTCTGGGAACACATCGGCGGGAAGCAAAGCATCCACCTACAGTCGTTCCCAGCATGGGACGATGCTTTGGCCGTTGAGGAAACGGTGACCCTGGTGGTGCAGGTTGACGGCAAGGTGCGCGAAAAGCTCCCCGTCCCCCTCGATATCGCTGAGGACGACGCCAAGGAGCTAGCCCTGTCTCAGGAGAACGTGCAGAAACACATCGATGGACGGACAGTCGCCAAGGTCGTCTATGTCCCCGGCAGACTGGTCAACATCGTCACGAAGGGCTAGCCAGGGCTAGGCCCTGGACCCATTCCTACTCGTTAAGGCTGAACGGCGGATACTGATCCGTGGTCATCAGCCATGCATAGGCCTGCACCCGCAGCGACCACCGCATCACGCCGACCATGTAGTCGAATAGGCCACGTGGATAACGGCCTGTAAACATGATTGCAAACCAGGCAATGACCCACGCTACGATCACTCCAACCAGCAAGAAAGCGAGAACGATGTAGTGCGGTATTGCCAGTGCCCACTTTACGAGGGGTAACCAACGGTTCAGGTTGGTTCCAACGTTCGGATAAGCGAAATCGAGGTGAACGGCCTGCTCTTCGTCTGTTGCTGGATACTCATCCCTGAGCAATAGGCCATAAGCACCAATCCTTGTCGAAAACCTTGTCATGTTGAGGTACCAGTCGTACCACCACCGGGGGTACTTCTGCCTGAAGACAATCATCAAAAGGACAGGGAAAAAGAGGATTCCATTAACAGAATTGGTTATGCCGGCTGCCACAAGGCCAATTGGTAGGACATAGAGAACCCTTAAAATACTGGACAGCCGGTCAAGCTGCCGGTCGGGGTAGTCCACCGAGAGTTGAGCGGGATACTGTGCCGATGATTGAGCCATCGTCTACCTCCTAGAGCGATTTTGCCTCAAACCTTGAGCCCAGATAACCTCACTAAGCAGGATGCAAGTCTCTCACATCTTGCAGTCCACAATCCATACCTCTACCACCCTAATTTAACCACCAATGACACTCTATCTTGGGTAACCGCAGGTCACTTGGGTCAAGGGCTAGCCCTTGGGTGCAGGGTATCACCCTGCCTTCAGGTATCGATCCAGGAAGTCCGCCACGTCCAGAAGTAGTTGCCGCACGTTGGCCGGGGCGTCCACGTAGTACCCATCGTTGTGATAGACCTTGTACTCCACCGTCTTGTACAACCGCTTCATCTCCACCGCAAAGAGGCGTGACGCGTCCGACGATGGGTCTTTGCCCTCGCCGTGGATGATGAACGCAGGCGTAGTGGCGTTCTCGATCTTGTAGAAGGGCGAGCAGTCGTACCACACGTCAGAATTTTCTTCAAACGAGCCGAACTCGTGCACCTGCATCTTGTTGTGCCGAAGCTCCATTTCCGCCTGCAACGATGGCCAATCGCCGTAACCCGATATCGGCACCGCAGCCTGGAACGCGCCGGGAGCGAAGGAGATGGCGCACATACTCATGATGCCGCCGTAGCTCCGACCCGTGATACCGATGTTCTCTGAATCCACATAGGCAAGGCCCTTCAGGTAATCGGCTCCGGCAATGGAGTCCTTCAGGTCGCCGCCGCCCCAGTCCTTGTCGTTGGCCTCTTCAAACACCTTCCCGTAGCCAGAGCTTCCCCGGATGTTGGGCAGCAGCACCACGTAGCCACGCTGCACCAGGTACTGCACGTTCACCTGCAAGTCGTCATAGAACTGGTTGGTCGGCCCACCGTGGATGTACAGTAGCCCTGGGTACTTCTGGCTCTTGTCCGATGGGCTGTACAGGTAGCCGTGGATGGTCAGGCCGTCAAAGCTCTTGAATGCCACTTTCTCCGGCTTGATAAGCCTGTCAGTCAGGCCACCACCGGGCGAGGCGTTGGTAAGTTGGGTGGCCTGCCCGTCCTCCAGTGATACGGTCCATATATCGGCAGGGGTGGTCGGCGTCCCGTATCGAAATGCAATCGATGCGCCGTCAGGCGACCATTGCAGGTGAGAGCACACGCCAATCCCCGGCGAGAAGATGGCCCGCGAGCCACCGTTGCCCGCATCGGACACGCGTAGCTCCAAGGTGCCGTTGTTGTTGGATGTGAAGGCGACTTGCCGACCCGTCGGCGACCACACGGCGTTGTCCTGCTCGGCCTCTTCCGGTGCCAGGGCAGCAGGCTCGCCACCGTCGATAGGTGCTGTCCAGATGTTGGTGTGGCCGCTGCGTTGTGATCGGAACACTACCGATTTTCCGTCGGCCGAGACGTTCGGCGTCCCAAAGGTCTTCCCGTAGGTGTAGTCGAAGAAGTCTGTATCACTAGCTACGATTCGTGAGTCTTTTCCGTCGCGAGTCATGATCATCACATCGTGGTCTTCCCATGAATCATTGAGCCGGACGTAGACGATGTGCTTGCTGTCCGGAGTGAACACGGGGTTTACGGCATACAACGGGCCTTCCGTCAGGCGACTCGCTTCGCCGCTGGGTACGTCCACTCGATATATCTCGTAAGCTCCATGCCTGTTGCAGGCCACCACCACGGATTTGCCGTCCGGTGCCCACGCCATGGAGTGGATCAACCCGCCAAGGTGCGTAAGCTGTATCTCCTCGGAGCCGTCCGTCGGCCACAGCCACACTTCATCCGTGCCGCTCTTCTTGGAGATGTAAGAGAGATACTTGTCGGTCGAGGCCCACAGCGGTGCGCGCGATGCCAGGAAGTTCACATCGCCCATTCTCACGGTCAGTCGTGAAGGGAAGCCGCCCTTCGCAGGCATGCTCCACAGATTCGTAGTCCCACCGAGGGAGGACACGAACGCGATTCGAGTGCCGTCAGGCGACCACTGCGGAATCTCAACACCCACCAGTGGTTTAATGGACAGTATTTGATCCAGGGACGGTACAGTATTCACCATGTTGCATCTCCAGTAGTGATTCAGCCTTCATCCAAAGGGATGGCACAGCCTAGCATCACCGGACAAATGGGGTCAAACCATCTGAGACCGACTCTGTCACCTTGTTTCTGACGTAGGTGAATCGCTATGCTAGTGATAAGACCTAAATCCGGGTGGCCAGTCCAGTGGAATCGGTACAATCAAGTTCTGTCCTATCTAGCGTTATTTTTCGATGTAGCTGGAAACCCGAGTTATTTTTAATGCGTCAATCAACTCATAGCTAAACAATCAAGATGTGGAGGCCCCCAATGGCGGTTGATAGGGAACAGGCGTTGCAGATCCTGGAGGACTTTGCCAAACGTCCGGCAACGGCCTTCCATGAGGGATTGGTGTCGGAGTACGTGGTTGAGTCGTTGGACAAACTCGGCATAGAAACCAGAAAAGACCCCTACGGCAACATCATCGCCCGTATTCCGGGCATGGCATCGGGAGTGCCGTCTATCGCCTTCGTGGCTCACATGGACCACCCAGGCTTTGAAGCCACTGAGCTTCGCGGTGACACCCTTGTTGCAGAGGCGCGGGGTGGCGTGCCGCCATCGTCGCTGACCGGTTCCGTGCCTGTTGAGGTAGTGTCAGCGTCCGGCCTACGATGGAAGGCAACCCTCGGAGGGGCTGATGGTGACCCCAAAGAACGTCGAGTTCTCGTAAGCCTCAAGGAAGCGGCAGATGTCCCTCTCCCTGCTTCGGTCATCTTTGACCTGCCCGACTTCAAACGCGATGGTGACCTGCTTCGGATGCGTGCTGCAGACGACCTTGCCGGTTGCGCGGCCATCCTTTCGGCATTACACGACCTGGCCGACAACCCAACTCTGGGCGATGTGTATGGCGTGTTCACCCGTGCTGAAGAAGTGGGGTTGATAGGCGCCCGCATCATGGCTCAGGAACATAGCCTGCCTCTGGATTGCCTGGTGGTGTCGCTGGAGTCGAGTCGTGAGTTGCCTGGCGCAATGCAGGGCTTGGGGCCGGTGATTCGCGTCGGCGATGTCACGTTCACGTTCAGTGCGGAGGCAGAGCAGGTGTTGCATGTAGCCCGGCAATCACTCGCCGAAGAGAACCCGGATTACAAAGTGCAGAGGCAGTTGATGAGTGGTGGCACGTGCGAGGCCAGTGGATTCGCTTCCTGGGGATACGCCACAACGGGAATCGCATTCCCCCTTGGTAACTACCATAACGCCACCCCTGAAGGCGGCGTGGATGCGGAGTACATCCATGTTGATGATTTTTGGGGTGGAGTCCAATTGGTCACAAAGGCAGCCCGAAGCGTGGCAATACGCCGGACATCTTCCTCGTGGAAGCGGCTACAAGCAGTGCCCGCTGACCTCCAACGTAGGCTATCGGATAGCGTTTAAACGCCTCGCTCTAGCCTACACTGACGGAGAGACAAGTGACTGTTCGGAGAACGCCGCCGATGGTGTGCACCTTGTCCGTCACAAGCTCGCCCACGGAGTTCAAGTCTGCGGCGCTTACAACGGCAATGATGTCATATGGGCCGGTCACTGCGTCTACAGCTTCCATGCCGGAAACCCCGGACAGAGAACTCATGACATCGCGCGTCTTACCAACCGCCGTCTCTATTAGTACGTATGCTTTTGTAGCCATAGTCCACCTCTTTTCAGATTCTCCACACCTTAGAGCTCTACCCCTATGAGCGCAGATAGGCCATACCGGATGATGGAGACCAATTCTATTGTCGAGGATTTGCGCTGTCAACCAAAACGGATAGCGGGCCTTTATATACTTACAGCCTGTTACCCGATGGGCTGTACTCCACCGTGAGTTCGCTGGCGCGATTTCTCCGGGCGTCTTCGTCCTCTATCTCCTCAAACCAAACAAACGTCGGTCCCTCACGGTGCATCCAGTCGTACAAATCAGCACGATGAGCAGCGATCTGCGCCTTGAGGTTTTTGGTTTGGCCAACAAAGATCATCTTATTGACTACGTTCATGACACCATAGACTCCGGGCTTCTCTTCAAACTCGCCCTTGAAATCGTATGTCGTCTCAGATGTGGTGAATGGCATCGATAGCTCCTTAATTGATAGTCGGCCCATGATAGCAGGTGAATGCAACGTTATTTTAATTGCACCTTTTTCTATTCCCACGTAGAATGAGGAGAGTTTCACTCCTTAAAATTGTTTACATTTGGAGGCTCAACTGTGGCGGAACAGGGTAATAGTTTGAATCTAGGTCAAGCCATTGATAACTTCGTTGGAGCTCAGAAAAATGGTGGGGCCGAGTCCCGGCAAACCCTGTCCCGATTCCTTCGATGGTTCGGAAATGATCGTTCAGTAGCAACCCTCACTCCCGCTGACATGGAAGCCTACTCAGTAGACGCATCCACAGAGACCTTGAGCGGCAGTGATCGAATAAAAGCCGTCCGAGACTTCCTTCAGTACTCCAAGAAAAACGGCATTATTGAAACCAACCTCGCCTTCCACGTGAAACTCCGCCGAACACCTCGCCAGTCCAGAGCACAAGCATCCCGCCATGCAGCAGCCAACGAAGAAGTCGTTCAGTTGACGGCAAAAGGGCACGCAGAGCTTCTTACCCTTGTTGTTCACCTGAAAGATGAGTTGGCGCGCAACTCCCTTGAGATAGCTAAAGCAGCAGCAGACAAGGATGTCAGGGAGAACGCCCCCCTTGAAGCGGCCCGGGAGTACCAGGGCCAATTGTCGGCCCGTCTGTTTCTTTCTGAAGACACGTTGGGCAAGGCCATAGTCATCGATAAGAATGCCGGGCAAAGCAATGAAGTTCGGCACGGAAGTTACCTGAAACTCAAAGATATTGCCTCTGGAGAAAACTTTGAGTGGACGCTGGTAGACCCCAGGGAAGCCGACTCTCTCGCAAACAAGATTTCCACCAGTTCGCCGGTGGGAGAGGCTGTTCTTGGAAGAAAGTCAGGCGATGAGGTTGAGGTGGAAGCCCCCAAGGGAACCGTACGATACAAGATTACCCAGGTTAAATAGTTCCCATTACCCATGACGAGGGAGGGGCCTGATGAGCAGGCCTCTTTTCTTTTGTGCAGAGGTACCATGCCTTCGCTTGTTACCTAATGTTGAATCCCTAGCGTCTCTGGAGCTACATGGACTCTGAACAATCCCCATCAGCCCCCTCAACGGCCACACGGTCTGCCGGTAGAGCATTTGCAGCCTTCCATATTCACAACTACCCCTGGTTGTTCACCAACGTCATGGCCGGATCGGGAGCGCGTTGGCTAGAAACCCTTGCACAGGGTTGGTTGATCCTGGAGTTAACCAACTCTCCGTTCTGGGTTGGGGTGGCTGCTGGCTTTCGTGGCCTTGGAGCAATTCTGTTCGCTCTCCCATCGGGCGCTGCCCTGGACAGGTTTGACCGGCGAAAGCTCCTCATGTTGGCCCAGGGTATCAACGTACTTCTGGGCGTGATCGTCGGCGTGTTAATCGTTACGGGCCATGAGCAACTTTGGCACTTACTCACAGCAAGCATGTTCACGGGAATCACTCAGGCCATCCAGGTTCCGGCGCGACACACAATCACCTATGACCTTGTGGGCCCCGAGCGACTGCTGAACGCCAATGCCACCAACTTCCTTGCGTTCAGCATCATGCGTGCCGCCGGACCTGCTCTGGGTGGGATCATGGTGGTTGCTGTAGGCATTGCCGGTGCCTACTTCCTCATGGCAGCCCTGAGCCTCGCAGCAGTCCTTGTCCTGCTACCGATTCCCAAGCCGACGAGCCAACCTCGGCCAACAGAACCCATGCTCGCCTCAATCAGGGAGGGATTGGAGTACGCAAAGAGGGCAGGGCCGGTACGTTCCATGCTCATACTCAGCCTCCTGGCAGAGGTTTTGGGCTATTCACATGCCTACATGATGCCGGTCATCGCCAGGGACGTTCTGGGATTGGAAGCAGACGGCCTTGGCTACCTGATGGCGGCGTACGGTGTAGGGGGATTGATCTCCAACATCATGATTGCCAGTCGCGGCGGCATCAAAGCGCGAGGTTGGTTGCTCCTTGGATCGATAGGAAGCTACGGCGTTCTGCTTATGGTGTTTGCAGCATCACCGTGGTTCCTGCTCTCCTTAGTGCTTCAGTGCGCTGTAGGTGCAGCGGGCATAGGGTATGACACCACGCAATCAACTCTGCTTCAGACTAACGTTCCCGATGCGGTGAGGGGTCGAGTGATGGGGCTCTACACGTTCACGTTGGGGTTAACGCCTATAGGGGGATTTCAACTTGGTATCGCTGCGGGATTCATTGGAGCACCACTGGCCGTGGGGATTGGCGGAGCGCTCCTCACGTTGAGCGTGCTACGGATGTTGCCTTTAGGAAAGCAACTGAACGACTAGCGTGAATCCTAGCCTTTAGGTGGCTCTTTCGCTCCACCCTTTTTGTCGCCCCACCAGTTCTGTATCCGTTGAGCCACTTCTTGCTCATACCCCTGGCCGGACGGAACGTAGTACTGTTGCCCCTGAAGTCGCTCCGGAAGGTTCTCCATCGCTGCGAAATGGTCCGGGTGGTCATGCGAGTATTTGTAGCCTTCGCCGTAGCCCTGTTTTTTCATCAACCCGGTCACAGGGTTCCTCAGGTGCATGGGCACCGGAGCATTGCCATATTTCCGAACATCTTCCCGTGCTTTGTTCAGTGCTGCATAAGCCGAGTTGGATTTCGGTGCTGTGGCCAGGTAGACAACCGCCTCTGCCAGAGGAATAGCCCCTTCTGGTAGACCGACGAAGTGGACTGCCTGTTGCGCTGCAACTGCTACTGCGAGGGCTTCCGGCTTGGCCATCCCGATGTCTTCTGCAGCGGAAATGATGATCCTCCGGGCAATGAACATCGGATCCTCACCAGCCTCAAGCATCCGCACCAGCCAATAGACCGCAGCATCCGGGTCCGAACCCCTGATCGATTTGATGAACGCCGAGATGACGTCATAGTGCTGGTCACCGTCCTTGTCGTACATCAGAGCACGCTGCTGCAGTGTGTCCTCCACCGTTGCTAAGGAAACGGTACGAACACCTTCGGTGTCGGGAGTCGTAGCGTGCGCGGCCAATTCAAGGCTGTTCAACGTGGTCCGGGCGTCTCCATTCGATATACCTACCAGCATTTCCATCGCCTCGGGCTCCACAACCACATTAAGAGTGCCCAATCCTCGCTCTTCATCCGACAACGCAAGGTCGACGATGGATCTGACCTGTTCATCTGTGAGTTGCTGAAGGGTGTAGACACGTGAGCGGGACAACAGGGGAGCAATGACCTCAAACGAGGGGTTTTCCGTGGTTGCTCCAATGAAGGTAATGGTGCCGTCTTCCACGTGCGGGAGTATCACATCCTGTTGCGATTTACTGAACCGATGTATCTCATCGACGAAGAGGATGGTGCGCTGACCGGAGAGGGCTAGCCGTTCCCTGGAGCTTTCCATCACACGGCGGAGGTCTGCGACTCCGGCAGTGACGGCAGACAGCGATTCAAAGTAGCACTTGGTCTGGGCCGCGATGATGTGCGCTAGGGTGGTTTTTCCTGAGCCCGGCGGCCCCCAGAGAATGAGGGAGGGTAGTTGGTCTGACTCTATGACCTTTCGCAGCACTCGACCGGGCCCAAGCAGGTGTTCTTGGCCTACATACTCGTCAAGAGTCCGTGGGCGCAGTCTGGCCGCCAGAGGGGCATCCTTGCCCTGCCTCTGCTGAAGAGCATGGTCAAACAGGTCTGCCAAGCCGCTCACTCCCCTCAATCTGCTATGAAGCCAGTGTAGGGTTGGGCATGAGAAGTATCAACGGTGTTAGGAAGGGGTTTGGAGCGCTTTACGCTAGGGCGGCGATTACTGCATCGAGCAGCTGCGGTTCTTCGTCGAGCGAGACTGTCCGAGGATCCAACATGACCTTTTCATCCTGGACGCGGGCCACAACGGACGGTGTTCCCTGTCGGAGTCGACGAGCCAATTCTGTAGCCCCTCCGGAGATGCCTTCCACATCCAGGGCCAGAAGCCAGGTAGGCAGCGTCTCACCTGGGAGGCTTCCTCCACCCACGGTAGATTCACCCTGTATGGCAGAGCCGCGAGTACCAACACTGCGAGCCCATACAGCAGCCCGCTCCTGCAATTCTTCATTAGTGGTAGCGATCATGGCCCAAACAGGAACCTTCTCTGGGGCCTCGCCCTTCAGGTAGTGAACCAGGGTGGCTGTAAGAGCGGCAAGGCTAAGTTTATCGATACGGACTGCACGGGCCAGCGGGTGCCTCGCCATGCGTTGGATGACCTCTGCCTTACCAACGGCGATACCGGCTTGCGGCCCGCCAAGGAGTTTGTCGCCGGAAAAAAGTGCCACATCTGAACCAGCTGCGATGCTTTCTTGCGGCGTGGGTTCATGGGCCATACCGTAATCTGCCGTTTCCAAGAAGCAGCCACTGCCCAAATCGTGAAGCAGCAGCAGTTCATGTTGGTGGGCCAGGTTCACCATGTCAGAAAGCTCCGGGGAGCTGGTAAAACCGACCACCTTGAAGTTGGAGGCGTGCACCGATAGGAACGCCGCTGTCTGTGGAGTTATCGCGTTCTCGAAATCGCGGGGGTAGGTACGGTTGGTTGTACCGACTTCAACAAGCGATGCCCCGGACTGGCGCAGGACATCCGGCACGCGAAAGCCGCCGCCTATCTCCACAGCCTCGCCCCGGGATACGATGACTTCTCGGCCTGAGGCCAACGATGTAAGCGCAAGAAGCATAGCCGATGCGTTGTTGTTGACCACCATAGCGGCCTCGGCGCCCGTTAGCTGGCGTAGCAACTCTTCGACGTGGCTGTGGCGTGAGCCGCGCTCGCCTTCCACAAGGTCGTACTCAAGGTCCGAATATCCCTCAGCGACGCGACGGATGGCGTTCAGCGCATCACCGCTGAGGGGTGCGCGACCAAGGTTGGTGTGAATAACCACCCCGGTCGCATTGATAACGGGTTGGGGTCTAGGGTGCCAGAGGTCATTGGCATGTTCTACTACGGCTGCCACAAGGGCTTCTTCCGCAGGGGCTTCCGCGCCACCTTTTATAGCTGCTCGAGCCGAGTCCAACTGATGGCGAACCAGGTCTTTCAACTCGGGAAGAGCCAGAAGCTTGTCAACACTGGGGAGGTTGCGATATGCCTGAGTCACAGTCTCTGGCCTCCGTATCGTTATGGGAAGCAGTCATTACGTTGCAGGTGACTATTTAATTTCCTTTGGCTGTGGAGAGACTGGCGTCTCTCCAGTATTGAATTGGCCGGTGAGAAAGCTCCAGAGAACGTTCCCTATCAATGTGAGATCCAGGGTTTCCGGCTCTACCAATCTATGGAGAACCAATCCATCCCCTAGGCACACAAGCATGAGTGCCACCGATTTACTATCGAGAGTAGGGTCAATCTCTCCAGACTCCTGACCCTGTCGAACCACCTCTGTCAGGCCAAGGGCCACGTCAGACCATGTGCCCTTCAATATATTCTTCATACGATTATTGCTCAGCGCATCTGCCCATATCTGGGGGCGTATACGGGACTCTGAAGCAGGATCATCACGGTCAATCTCTTTGTAGAAGTCCGTGAGGATCTGGTCGATAGTTGCTACAGCACCGCCCAACAGAGATGCTGTCTCCAGACGAACGGCCCTGGATTGGCGCCGTTCCATGGCTGCCTCTTCAATAATGTCCTCTTTGCTATTGAAGTAGGTATAAAGGGCACCGGGACTGACACCCGCCTCGGTAGCAACATCCAACATAGTTGTCTTTTGGAACCCCTTCTGGGAGAAACAGGTCATGGCTGCGTCTATAACGTGATTACGGCGCTCATCAAAGCTCGCTTTTGGAATCCTCGGCATAGGGGTGCTCCTCAATTGACCAGTTGTTGTGTTCAAGGAAATACTATCTATTTATTACAGCTATGATATCACGTATGAGGTTATTACATCGCGAGGATTAATTGCTTTTGAATGATGCTTCCAGGTGATACTGTACTTTCCATTGAACAACCTTGGCTAAATTGAAGGGACTGTAGATGACATATCTGGCTCTGGACAAGAAGGTGTCTGACGTTCCCGAAGACGGCATGATCCTGGCGAAAGCCGGGGAGACCTTCGTGTTGCTCTCAAGCGTCAACGGCGAGATTTATGCGACGAGTCGGTCATGCCCCCATGCCGGTGCCGCCCTGAACTACGGCTTCCTGGAAGGCAGTGAGGTGATGTGCCCGCTGCATGGGGCAATGTTCGATGTAATCACCGGCGACATCGTTCTGGGGCCGGCATCCCACGGCCTCCGTTGCTTCACGGTGAAAATCGAAGGCGACGACATCCTCATCGACCAGGGTTAAACCCTGGACCCGTATTCCTGGCGGTTACCTAAGGGTTAGGCCCTGGACACGGATTACCTGCCGTTACCTAAGCAAGGTCATCTCTGGAGGTGGTTGGGGCTAAGCGGCGATGAGCTTATCGGCAATCGCTTTAGCCCTCAGGTCGCCCTGGCTAGCGAGGTGAGCCTTGATGGAGTCCAGCGCAGCGGCTAAAAGACTTGGCGATACTTTCTGTGCGTCAGCGCCGTGGTTCGCTTCTGCCAGCAAATCACACACGTTCTCTCTAATCTGTTGCATCGACCATTCAAGCTGGTCAGTAACTGCAACGATGTCATCGGGCATAGAGCGTTGTGAGGCATTCGGGTTGGTTGAATCATAACCGCCAGCATGCCAGTGGCCTTGCGTATCGTGACAATCGAAGCGCATGATTTCCTGGTTGCCCACATCAACACCAATGGTGGGGCCGCCGCAGGCCATGCCTCGGATAACCACGATCCTCACAGGCCACACATAAGCGGCTACCTGTCCATCCTCTGATAGAGGGACACGCAACTCCGCTCCCAGGTACTTCTCCCCATCCCGTTTAACTGCCATAGTTAATCCTCCCCTGCAACTTCTTACTTTTAAGTCTCTTCGCTTTCCTCTATGGACTGTCGAAGGATATCTATCTCTCGCTTGAGGTCGGCCTGCTTCCGAGTCATGAAGAATGCGTAGCCGAAAAACGCCACCCAGGTCACCGCAAAGACGGCGAAGAGGAAGGGAAGGTAGTCCTCTCCTTCTGTGTGGTTTGACCCCAGCATCGCCGGGGTCAGAAGAATCAAGATTACCACTAATGCGG
>CAUZTE010000013.1:0-11596 GCA_963582565.1 Dehalococcoidia bacterium
AGCGGGAGGCACGCTCTCTGGCGGAGGCCATCCTGGCGGTGAAGGAACAGGTGGGTTTCTGCGACCAGTGCCAGAACATCACCGATCAGAACCCCTGCGCCATCTGCGCCAACCCCAACCGTGACCAGGGCACTATCTGCGTTGTAGAGGAGCCGCTGGATGTACTCGCTGTAGAGCGGTCCGGTGCGTACAAGGGGTTGTACCAGGTACTCCATGGAGCGATTTCTCCAATGAGCGGCATTGGCCCGGAGGAGTTGAAGGTGGGCGACTTGCTGAACCGGTTGAAGGCCGACGCTGCCGACCAGGATCAGATTCATGAAATCATCCTGGCCACTAACTCCAACCTGGAGGGCGAGGCTACAGCCATGTACCTGCATAGGTTGCTTGCACCCCTGGAGATACGCGTCACGCGGCTTGCCAGAGGGCTATCGACCGGTAGCGAGTTGGAGTACGCCGACGAGGTCACAATCAGTAGAGCTTTTGAGGGTCGGCAGGACTTTGTATAGGAACATTCAATGCGCGTATTGATCATCGGGGGCACCAAGTTCATAGGGCCCCACGTCATCCGGCGACTAATTAGCATGGGCCACACCGTGACCGCCTTTCATCGAGGACAATCGGAGTTGGATCCATCCTTGGGCGCTGAGGAGCTGCTTGGCGACCGTAACGACTTCAGTTCGCTGACGCAGGCTGTAGATACGTGCACCCCGGACGTGATTCTGGACATGGTGCTCTTCACTGAACAGCAGGCGCATGGACTTCAGATGGCAGCTAGGGGCATCGCGAAACGGGTTGTCGCAGTCAGCGGCATAGATGTGTACCAGGCGTACGGGCGAATGCACAACGCCGGAATCGGCCCGGTTGAAGCGGGCTCCATTACCGAGGGCAACCCTCTTCTTGCTGTGGACATGCCTCTTATTACGTCAGGTCCAAGGATGCATCCTTGGCCGGGCGCTCAACGGGACATGATGGCAGCTGAGTTGGCGATCATGGGCATGTCTGAGTTGCCGGGCACGCTGTTGCGGCTGCCTTTGATCTACGGCGTAAACGATTTCCTCCACAGGACTCATGGTGACCTGCGACGTATGGACGACGGTCGCCCGGCCATCATAGTGCAGGAGGACCTGGCTGACTGGCGGTGGTCGCGTGGGTACGTGGAGAACATGGCGGAGGCCATAGCGCTGGCTGTGGACAAGGATAAAGCCGCAGGGCGTATCTACAACGTTGCTGACAGTACGGCGCTCTCTACGGTGGAGTGGATCAAGGCTATCGGTAAAGCCGCCGGTTGGCGCGGCAAGGTGGTCACTGTGCCCAGAGACCAGCTACCGGAGGAGATGCGCACTCACATCGAGTCGGATCAACACCTGGTGGTGGACACGAAACGTATACGCAGCGAGTTGGGCTACAGCGACGTCGCCTCGATTGATCAAGCGTTGGCGCGAACTGTCGCCTGGGAGCGGGCCAATCCCCCCGATAACGCTGGAGCGGAGTTCGACTACACCATCGAAGACATGCTGCTGGAAAAATTCGGGCCTTAGGCCCATTTGCGAACTGATTGGTATCGATAAGGGCAACGTCTGCTACCGAATAAGACCCAAACGAGATGTAGATGCAGTCACACCCTGACAAACCGCGCACGTACAAAACCGAAGGGGTGGTGATACGTCACTCCTCCTCCGGCGAGGCCGACCGCGTCCTGGCGATCTACACCATCGATTACGGCACCATCCATGTTGTCGGCCGGAGCCTCCGTCGCGCGAAGAGCAAGCTGGCAGGCCATCTGGAACCGCTGTCGCACGTGGCCATACAACTCATGCGTGGCAAGGGTATCGATATCGTCACCGGGGCTGACACGCTCCACGGCCACACATCGCTCCGCAACAGCCTTGAAGGCATAGCGCGAGGTCTGGTCTGCGTGGAGATGGTTGAGGCGTTTGCGCCGGAGGAACACCCCAACCCTGAGCTGTATCAACTGCTTCTGGATGCGCTTGAACAACTGAACGGTGGCGAGGCTGACAGGCTGCTCTGGTATTTTGCCTTCCACGTCCTTCGCGTCACCGGCTACATGCCTGAACTCCAGCAGTGTGTGGTCTGCAGCAACGCCATTCAGCCTGATGAGCACATGTTCAGCCCCGGCCTGGGGGGCGTGGTCTGCTCAAGCTGTGCCAAGGACGGCGACCCGGCTGGGCCGCATGAACGAGCTGGTGCCCCACTGTTATCGTTGTCTCTAAACGCCCTCAAGGTGATGCGCTTCTTCCGTGACAACTCCTACGATGCTGTGCGCGGCTTGAACGTTGGTAGTGAGCTTGCGGGCGAACTTCAGCGTGTTCTTGGCGGCTACATCCATTACCTGTTGGAGCGCGAGGTGCGTAGCTCCACCTTCTTGGCCGGGTTATCACGACTGCTGCCAAAAAACAATTAGTCTCCTCGCCTCAGCGATATATGGGTTCAGGTTAAAACTTGGCTTGCCCTTGGTAGCTACCGATGCTAGTGTGAATGGATACGATTCATTTCCTGTACTTTCGCCTTTGAGGGGTATATCTGTGTCTGACGCTGTCATAGAAGTCCGGAATCTGGTCAAACGTTTCGGCTCGCTGACTGCCGTGGATGGCGTGTCATTTACCGTGGAGCGTGGTGAGGTGTTCGGCATCCTGGGCCCCAACGGTGCTGGCAAGACCACCATGCTTGAGTGCATAGAGGGCTTACAGAAGGCGGACGCGGGCGAGGCCTTGGTGCTGGATATGAACGCGCTGCAGCACCCGGAGAAGGTAAAAGACCGTGTTGGCGTGCAACTACAGGCATCGGCGTACTTTGAACGGCTGACCCTGACGGAGATACTGAACCTCTTCGGCAAGATGTACTCTCGTCACGTGGAGCCGGAGAAGCTCCTGGAGATGGTTGAGCTTAGCGATAAAGCCAACGCTGTTGTGAAAGTGTTGTCCGGCGGACAGAAGCAGCGTTTCACCCTGGCGGCCAGCCTGGTGAACGACCCCGAGGTGGTGTTCCTTGACGAGCCGACCACCGGTCTTGACCCGCAGGCGCGACGCAATGTGTGGGAACTCATCGAACGGATGCACGACGAGGGGCGTACCATCGTCCTGACGACCCACTACATGGAAGAGGCCCAGCACCTGTGCGGTCGGGTGGCCGTCATGGACTCCGGGGCAATCGTGGCGCTGGATTCGCCCGCCGAGCTGATCAAGAGTCTACCAACACCGCTGCACATCAGGCTGTCCACCTCAGTCCCTGTACCCATGGAGGAGCTTGAGGGTCTGCCGGGGGTGCAGCAGCCGGTGACCCTGGATGGCGACCACTATGTTCTGCCTTCCGTGAGCGCAGAGGCAACGCTCCCTGCATTGCTCCAATGGTTGAGTGGGAAAGGTGCCGCTCCGCTGCATCTGGAAGTGATCTCCGCCACCCTTGAGGATGTGTTCCTGGAGCTTACCGGGAAGGAGCTGCGGGACTGATATGCTGACATCGCTGGTTCTGGCCAACCTCAAACTCATCTACCGCGACAGGCAGGCGGCGTTCTGGGCCATCGCGTTTCCGCTAATCTTCCTGCTCATCTTCGGGCTGTTCAACTTCAATGACCTGAACCCCGTCGACGTAACGGTCATCGACCATGCTGGCAACGAATTGTCCGAGAGTCTGATCGCTGACCTGGACTCGATTGAACTACTGGAGCTGGAAGCGGGAACAATTGAGGCGGACGCCCGACAAGACGTGGTGGACGGCGAGTCGAAGTACCTGCTCATCATCCCTGAGGGGCTGGATCCGACCACAAACCCAGGCGACCTGACGCTCATCTACGACGAGAGTGAGTTCCAGACGAACCAGCTTGTCGAGGGGTTGATCCGTCGGTTCCTGGACGGCGCAAACCTGAGGTTGCAGGACGTGGAGCCACTGCTGAGCCTCACCAGCCAGGGCATCCAGGGTCGCCCTGTGGAGTACTTCGACTTTCTGCTGCCGGGCCTCATCGGCATGGGAGTCATGACCTTCTCCATTATCGGGATGGGGACGACGATAGCCCAGTATCGACAGCAGCGCATACTCCGTCGTATCCAGGCTACGCCACTGAAGGTACGCACGTTCTTCATCGCGCAGGTGCTGGCGTGGCTGATGCTGTCGCTGCTACAAACGGCCATCATCATGACAGCGGGTACCATCATCTTTGACGCTGTCATCTACGGTAACTACTTCTGGGTTCTGCCCCTCGTCATCCTGGCAAATCTGACCTTCCTGAACCTGGGGTTCATCGTAGGCTCGCTATCGAAGTCGGTGCAGGCGGCCAGTGGCTTGGGCAATCTCTTGACCATGCCGATGATGTTCTTCTCCGGCGTGTTCTTCCCGGCTGACAGCCTGCCATCAATCATGTCGAGCGTAGTGAAATATCTGCCACTGACGCCGCTCTTAGAGGCATTAAGAGGCGTGCTGCTGGACGCTCAGCCGTTGTGGGACTTCCCTGTACAGCTTGCATTGCTGGTGGGCTGGGTCGTCGTTACGGCGGTCATCGCCGTGAAGACCTTCAAGTTCGAATAGCCCCCATTCACCGTTCCAGTGCCTTGAGGTACGACTCGCCCTAATCCAAAAAGCTATGAAAGAGCCCTGATGGAGGACACTTATGGACTTTCAGACGCCTGAATCCTGGGATACCTTGCGGGCCGGGGTCCGGGAACTTTGCGACAAATTCGGCGATACCTACTGGCGTCAGCTGGACGTTGACCGAGCGTACCCGGAGGAGTTCGTGCAGGCGTTGGGCAAGGCCGGATGGCTCTCTACACTGATCCCGAAAGAGTACGGCGGCTCAGGCCTTGGCCTGGTTGAGACCAGCATTGTGCTGGAAGAGGTCAATCGCTCCGGCGGCAACGCCAATGCTGTCCACGCCCAGGTCTACATGATGGGCGTCCTGCTGCGTCATGCCAGCGATGAACTGAAGCGCACCTACCTGCCGCAGATAGCGTCGGGGGACTTGCGTCTGCAGGCCTTCGCCGTTACTGAGGCTGACGCGGGTTCCGAGACCACGCGCATCGAGACGACGGCTGTACGTAAGGGCGACAAGTACGTCATCAACGGGTCAAAGATATTCATCTCCCGCGTGTTGCAGAGTGACATGATGCTCATCCTGGCGCGCACAACACCCTACGACGAGCTTGAGGACAAGACGCGAGGGCTATCGCTGTTCCTGGCTGACCTGCGTGAGGTGTGCGACCAGCTTGAGGTGGAGCCGCTGCGGGTGATGATGAACAACCAGACCAACGCCATTGAGTTCCATGACCTGGAAGTGCCTGCCGACCACATGATTGGCGACGAGGGCAACGGCTTCCGATGCGTCATCGACTCGTGGAACGCGGAGCGCATCCTCATTGCAGGCGAGTGCATCGGCGACGGGCGGTGGTTCATCGAAAGGGCGGTGAGTCGAGCGAACGAACGTGTTGTGTTCGACAAGCCCATCGGTGCGAACCAGGGTGTGCAGTTTCCTATCGCCAACGCCTATGCACGTATAGAGGCCGCTGATCTCATACGCTACAAAGCTGCAATCAAGTTCGATGCGGGGGAGGCGTGTGGCGAGGAGGCAAACATGGCGAAGCTGCTGGCTTCCGAGGCTTCATGGGAGGCGGCAAACGTGTGCCTGGATACCCACGGGGGCTATGGGTTTCTAGCGGAGTATGACGTGGAGCGGAAGTTCCGGGAGACCCGGCTCTACACAGTGGCGCCAGTGAACAACAACCTGGTGCTGGCCTACCTGGGTCAGCGTGTCCTGGGCCTGCCCCGTTCGTACTAAAACGTACTAGGCGGCTGCGGGGGCTCCCAGGAGCTTCTCAAACTTGGCTGCGCTGCGGAACGGCCCGACAACGGCCATGTTCATCCGCTCCGGCACGATGAGTGTCTTGGCCATCTGATGCAACTCGTCTGTGGTGATGCAGTCGATGCGCTCAACAACCTCGTCCACAGTGAGCATCTCCTTGCGCATGAGGGCCTGGCTTCCCAACCACAATGCAACGCTGCGAGTGTCCTCCATGCGTAACAGCAACCGTCCTTTGGCGAACTCCTTGGACTTGGTGAGTTCACTTTCGGGAATGCCGGACTTCAGCTTCTCAAGCTCTTCCAGAATGGTCTCGATGGCCACCACGGCGTTCTTGGGGTCCACAGCGGCATAGATCTCAAAGGCACCGGTGTCCCGGTAGTGGCTGTTGCCGCTGTTGGCCTCGTAGGCAAGGCCGCGCTCTTCACGAAGCTCCAGGAACAATCGACTGCTCATACCCTCGCCAAGGACGGCGCTGAGCATATCGGCGATGTATCGCTGGGGGTCGTCGATAGAGAGCCCTTGCAGGCTGAGGCAGATGTGGGCCTGTTCTGATTTTCTGTACTCGGTGCGGACCCTGGGAGCTGTCTGGTCGTTGATAGCGGGGAACCAGTCCAGGGGCGTTCCTGTCTTCCAATCGCCCAGATAGCGGTTGAAGCTCTCAACCACCTCTTCGTGAGTCACGTTGCCTGCCACGGAGACTACCGCGTTCGAGGGCACGTACTGGTGGGTGACGAAGCGCATCATGGCGTCGCGACTCAGCTTGCTGACGGACTCGTGGGAGCCGCCGACATCGCGACCAAGAGCCTGGTTCGGCCACATCGTCTCATCGATGAGCAACCCCGCGCGCGCGTCCGGGTGGTCGTTGCTCATGGCAAGCTCCTCCAGGATGACGTTGCGCTCTTTCTCAAGCTCATTTGCATCGAAGAGAGGGTTGCAGACCATGTCTACAAGCAGGTCGAGGGCAATGTCGAAGTGGGGCCTGGCAACCTTGCACCAGTAAGTGGTTATCTCCCTGTCCGTGCTGGCGTTCATGATGCCGCCGACGCCCTCAATGGTCTCGCTTATCTCGCGAGGGGTGGGCCTGCTGGGCGTGCCCTTGAAGCAGAGGTGCTCGATAAAATGAAAAGCCCCCGCCTCTTCGTCCGATTCGTAGCGGGAGCCTCCACCAACCATAAACCCCAAAGTCACCGATCGGGTATGGGGCATGGAACTGGTTATGATTCGCAGGCCGTTGTCCAATGTTGTTTGCTGGAACATAGGCTGTATCACCTGTTATTCAGTAGTTTGAGCCCAACGGAGGCCATAAGTCGGCCACACCGAAGATGGGGATTTTGAGAACGATGCTCTGCAAACCAGTGTACGCGGGGGCTCAAGTGGGGTCAATTTTCTTGCGAGGAAATGCCGATTCACCTGGTCTTCACCAAGCGGATTGATGCTGCAGCCCACTCTTGAAGCAGAGCATCGTCGGCAAGGACCTCTGATGGGATGGAGTAGTAGGGCATGTTGGCGAATTTCGCGGAGCCCGCCGATTCATACCGGTCACGGTTGGAGTCATTGACCTTGAGGTGAGCGTAGCCGTCATGGTTAACCAGGGCGAACATCTTTCCGTCCAGGAATATGCCCGCGCCGCCAAACATCTTCTTCCAGGACACTGGCCCAAGTGGGGCCAAACGCTCGACGATGTCTTCCGCGACCTCGCTCACTTTTGGTGAGAACTTTGTACTTTTCTTGGCCACGCGCCTACCCTCCCTTCCTCTATTCAACAAGCTCCTGAGTTGAAGCTGACTCATGTATCGGAACGCTGACGGTAGGGTCAAGCACATCGCGAAGGAAGTCGCCGAGCACCACGAAGCACAGGGCGGTGACGCTCAATGCGACGGCTGGCACCAGGGTGAGCCACGGTGCGACTTCCAGGAACTCCCGACCATCTGCCAACATGCCTCCCCATGACGGGTCAGGTGGCGGGACACCCAAACCTAAGAAGCTCAAGGCAGCTTCAGCTACCAATGCCGTGGCAACGAACCCGGTGGCGTATGCCAGCACGGGCCCAAGGCTGTGGGGCAGGAAATGCCGGAACAGTATCCGCGTAGAGCTTGCCCCGATGGAGTGGGCCGCCACGATGTGGCCTGAAGCACGAACGCTCAACGCACTTGACCGGGAGAGTCGCGCTACCTGCGGAGCAAGGGCGACGGCGATGGCTGCGATGACCGTGGTGGCTGACGGCCCGAAGGTCGCAACGATGACAACAGCAAGCACCATGAGCGGGAAGCCGAAGAAGGCATCGACAACGCGCTGCACCAGCAGGTCCACCCAGCCGCCACGGTATGCGGAAGCCAGGCCGATCACTGTGCCGATAGCCGTTCCCAACGCCACGCTTGCCAGTGCGATGGTCAACGCTGTGCGCCCTCCGTGGAGCGTGCGACTGAACACGTCCCTGCCAAAGTTGTCGGAGCCGAGCAGGTAGCCGTCGCCGGGGGACTGAAGTCGATGTGGCGTGTCCTGCGCCAAGGGGTCGTCGGGGGCGATGACCCCGGCGAACAACGCCGCGAACACGATAACCAGCAACACAAACGCCGCGATCATCGCCACGGGCCGAGTCCGACCAAGGGCTAGGACGTGAATGAGAAATGCAGTGTTCATGACGTGCCAGCCGTGCTTCTGGATGATGTAAACGAGACACTAGGGTCGGCGCGTGCGTAGGCAAGGTCAAGCAATAAGTTGACCAATAGCATCGCTACGACCAGCATCGTCACCAGGCTCTGGACGACAGGGAAGTCGCGGGCCAAAGCAGCGTCGACCAGCCCTCGCCCAATACCCGGTAGGCCAAAGATGGACTCGAGGATGAGCGTGCCGCCAAGCAGCGCACCGAACTGCACGCCTAACACCGTAATGATGGGCAGCAACGCGTTGCGCAGGGCGTGGCCAAGCAGAACCGCTCGTGTAGGTAACCCCTTCGCCGTCGCTACCGTGATGTAGGGCTGGCTCAACGTCTCTAGCATGCTCGACCGCGTGACCCGCACGATGTGTGAGCCAAACTCCCAGGTCAGCAGGAGCACCGGCCAGAAGACCATGAGCGTGTGGTTCCACGGATCGTCCAGAGGGCCGGTGTAGACGATGGGCGGTGACCACCCAAACAATAGCAGTAGACTCAGAATGGCTAACAACGCCAGGAGGAAGCTGGGTACGGCCTGACCAGGTAAGGCGATGAGTCGAATGAGGTAGTCAGGCCACTTATCGCGTTGCCAGCTTGCGATGATGCCAAGCGGCACCCATATCAGGATGGATGCAGCCAGTGTGTAGAGGGCGAGGAGCCCGGTGACGGGGAGCTGTCGCGCTATTTGGGAGCGTATCGACTGGTTGTCTACCAGCGAGTCGCCGCCGAACTGGCCATTTACCACGCCCCAGAGCCAGCTGCCGTACTGCCGAACCCAGTGGTCGTTGAGGCCAAGCTCCTCTCGCAGCGCCTCTCGCACCTCCGGACTGTGGGTCGTCTCGCCGCCGCCGCTCAGGATGGTTGCAGCAACATCGCCGGGGAGGACGCGCATGATGCCGAAGACGATCATGGATGCCAGTAACGCCGTGGGTACGATGAGGGCAAGCCTGCTGAGTAGGTAGCTGATGGTCATGGTTGAGGGCACTCCACGCTGCGTTTCACGACGACAGGCTACACCAACAGAACTTGTGAGGCTATTTCTCGTCCTGGTCTATCCACACGGTTGCGAAATCGGTGTTGGAGTGGCCATCCTCCGGCGGTACGATGAGGCCCTTCACGTAGCTACGGTAGGGGGCAACGTAGATGGCTTCTGCGATGGTGACGACGTAGGTCTGCTCAACGAAGATGTACTCCTGCAACCGACGCCATATATCGAGGCGACGCTCCGGTAGCGTGGCTTCACGCAACAGCCTGTAGAACTCGGACACCTGTGGGTCCTCATGCTTGGCGTAGGAATCGGGGCTCTGGCTATACACCCCGTACACGCCCTCCGTACCCTCCGGGATGGGCAGCACAGAGAGTCGACCCTGCTGACTATCGAAGTCCAGGCTAACACGAGCCCGGTTCCACTCACCTTCATCGATGACCTGGATACGCAGATCGACGCCTAACTCCTTCAACTGCGCCTGTAGCAACTCGCAACCGGGCGTCTGTCGAGCGCGACACAGGTGTCCCATGCTGAAGCCGTCAGCGTGGCCAGCCTCCGCCATCAACCGCTTCGCTTCCACACGTCGCTCCGCTAGCGGCTCTGTATCGAAGGTGGGCCAGACCACGAAGGCCTTGTCCTTGAACGGGTTGGGCGGCCCCAGGCTTGGCGTTGTCCAGCCGAACCCTCCCAGCACCACAGGGATTGATGCTTCACGGTCGACCCACAGGGCGATGGCCCGGCGAACCCGCGGGTCCTGCCACGGCCCATCTTTAAGCATGTTGAAGGCCAGGCGGAACATGCCGCCCTCGATCTCCGCGTAGTAGACGTCATCGCCAAGGTCGTCGATGTAGCCCTGCTTGCGCTCCGTGGTCAGGTAGTGACCAAAGCCTCGCGCGCCGCCGTCGAGTCGACCCGACCGGAAGGCTGCGTCCATGGCGGCTGGCTCCTTCACGACGATGTAGTCGATGCCGTCGAGGTACGGCAGCGGGTTGCCGACATCGTCCACCTCAAAGTAGTCGTCGAAGCGACGTACCTGAACTTGAGTGCCACGTTGGTAGTCCTCAAACACGAACGGACCAAGGCCGACGAGGCCGATGTCCAGGGGGCTGACGCTCATGTCGCCGTCCAGCAGCCTCGGCTCCATCAGGTGCTTGGGGTGCGCAAACTTGAGGCGTGGGTTGGCCAAGACATCCAGGAAGAACTTGTTGCGCGCTCCAAGGGTGATCTTGACGCGGTTGGCGGGCAGCGCTTCCACGGAGCGAATATCTCCCAGGTCGCCCTTAAAGTACGCGGGAGCACGCACCTTGCCGTCCAGTTTGTAGCCGTTCAAGGACAGGTCAAACCAGAACACCACGTCCTCCGGTGTGAAGGGCGTGCCATCGTGCCACAGGGCATCGTCGCGAAGGGTGAACGTCCACTCGGTGAACCCGGGGTTGGAAACCCAGCTTGTAGCTAGGTACGGGCAGGCCAGGTAGAGGTTTCCCCTACAGCGCATGACCAGGTTGCCAGGGCCGAAGAAGGCACCTGCCACGTGATGCAGCGCAATGCTGCTTGTACGCATGGGGTCGAACCCGGAGGGAGGGTCGCCGCGGTTGGCCAGCACCAGGACGTCGCCGTACTTTGGCGAGAGGTCGCTGCGGTCTTCGATGCCCGTCACGCCGGGCAGGGGTTCATCAAGGTTCAGTGTGGTAGTGGTTGGTGACGGAGCCGGGCTTTGGTTTGTTGCCGCCGCGTCTAGGGGGGAGTCGATCGCATCGCTTGTGCAGGCCAGAGCGATGGCCAGGGTGCACACGATGAGGGCTGCGGCGATGCGGTGTCTCATAGCTCCATTGTCGTAGGCTGCACCCGAGGGCACAAGGCGTTTTGGCGTCAGAGGGTACTACGCCCGACTAAGGGTATTGGTTCTAGGCCTATGTGTACACCGCTGTGACCATGGCATCGTCAGGGTTGGCGGCGTCAAAGAACACCACCGCGCAGGAGCGGCCAGCCAACATCTCCCCCGACGCGATGGTCATGTTGCGTTACCTCCTCTTGGCGCCGGGACTACGGAGTAGCCCGTTTTGCCGTATGATGGTGTTACTGGAGACGTATCTATGGCTCTGTTCATTGTGTTCATTGCGTTCATCTGGGGTGGTTCAATGGGTGTCAC
>CAUZTE010000014.1:0-11559 GCA_963582565.1 Dehalococcoidia bacterium
TGGGACAGCACCGCAAAGTATCTAGCGGTCTGCTTTCGAGAGGCGTAGTATATGGACGAACCAACGGTTTTCAGAATGCACATGCATTCTCGCGTACGTGCGTAGAGCATGTTTTGATGCTCTTCTCTTAGCCGGGTTCAAAGCCAGTCTCAACTAACTTACTCCAGGAGCGGCACATGCCCGACGCCAACGTTGACCAAGTGTCCATCAACACCTTGCGCTTCCTTGCGGTAGACGCCGTTCAGCAGGCCGGCAACGGCCACCCCGGTGCACCTATGGGAGCGTCTCCAATGGCGTACGTCATGTGGAACCGGTTTCTCAAGCACAATCCGTCAGATCCAAGCTGGCCGGACCGCGATCGTTTCGTGCTCTCTGCAGGCCATGCATCGATCCTGTTGTACGGCTTGCTGCACCTCACGGGGTACGACCTGCCGCTGGATGAGATTAAGAACTTAAGGCAATGGGGGAGCAAGACCCCCGGGCACCCTGAGTACGGCCACACCCCGGGCGTTGAGGTCACGACAGGCCCGCTAGGTCAGGGCTTCGCTCACGGTGTGGGAATGGCTATCGCAGAGCAGTGGATGGCTAATAACTACAACCGTAGTGGATATGAAGTTATCAATCATTACACCTATGGTATCATATCTGACGGCGACCTTCAGGAAGGCGTTGCTTCAGAGGCTGCATCACTCGCAGGAACCCTTGGCCTTGGCAAGCTAATCTATCTCTATGACGACAATGACATCTCTATTGAAGGCAATACGGACATCGCTTTCACCGAAGACGTAGCGGCACGGTTCCGCGCCTACGGCTGGCATGTGGTGGATTCCATTGACGGGATGGACACGGAAGTGGTGGACGCCGCTATCCGCCAGGCACAAGCCGAGACAGCTAGGCCCTCCATTGTAATCTGTCGCACAATCATCGGCTTCGGAAGCCCCAACAAGGCCGGGACCTCCGGTGTCCACGGAGCAGCCCTTGGAACTGAGGAAGTACAGCTAACAAAGGACGCTCTGGGATGGTCATACCCCGAGCCTTTTGCCGAGCCCCAGGATGCATTGGACAACTACCGACAGGCGATGCCGCGCGGTGAGGCAGCCCAGAAAGAGTGGGAAGCCTCGTTTGAGTCCTACCGTACGGCATACCCCGATGAGGCCAGCAAGCTTGAACAGGCGTGGAAAGGGACGTTGGAAGAGGGTTGGGCCAATGAAGCGGATAACCTCTTCAATCCCGGCGATAAGCCTGTTTCCACCCGTGAGGCCTCCGGGAAAGTGTTGAATGCCATCGTCGGGCACGTCCACGGGCTTATGGGCGGTTCAGCCGACCTTGCGCCGTCCAACAACACTCGACTCACCGACGGCGGCGATTTCAGCGCCACGGACCGATCCGGCCAAAACATGCACTTCGGTGTCCGTGAGCACGCTATGGGCTCCATAGCTAACGGCATGGCGCTCCACGGCGGTATCGTTCCCTACACGGCAACGTTCCTGATCTTCTCAGATTACATGCGGCCTTCAATACGCCTGGCGGCTTTGATGGGCCTTCGAGTGGTGTTCATCTTCACCCATGATTCCGTTGGCCTGGGCGAGGATGGCCCGACCCACCAGCCCATCGAGCAGCTTGCGGGAATGCGGGCCGTGCCGAACCTGGTGGTACTACGACCTGCAGACGCTACCGAGACCGTTGAGGCATGGAAATCCGCTATCGAGCGAATGGATGGCCCCACGACTATCGCGTTCAGTCGCCAGAACCTGCCTGTACTTGATCGCTCAGCGCTAGCGCCGGCTTCCGGCGTCCGCCAGGGCGGCTACACCTTGTGGGAGAGTTCAAGCACACCTGAAGTGATAATCATTGCCACAGGCTCAGAAGTGCATATTGCTATGGATGCAGGGCAGCAACTGTCCCAGCAGGGCACCGCCACCAGGGTCGTCTCACTGCCGTCCTGGGAGTTGTTTAACGCTCAGCCCCAGAGCTATCGAGACAGCGTGCTTCCGCCCAACATTACAGCTAGGGTTTCCATAGAGGCTGGTTCGCCCATGGGATGGGAACGTTACGTTGGATTACAAGGACGCATCATTGGACTTAACCACTTCGGGGCATCAGCTCCCGGGCCAACGCTCTACGAAAAATTCGGCTTGACGGCTGAGCACGTTATCGAAGAGGCAAAGGCGACCCTCGTGCAGGTGAAGTCATGACGAAGCGAGTTGGTATCGCCGCTGACCATGGCGGTTACCCTCTGAAGGTAGAACTAGCGCCATGGCTAAAGGCTGAGGGCTACGAGGTCATAGACCTTGGAGCCCATGAGCTAGACCCACTTGATGACTACCCCGACTTCGCCGATGCGGCTGCCCAGGCAATCGTATCCGGCCAGGTTGAACGCGCGATCGTCTTCTGCGGCAGCGGCGCAGGGGCCAGCATCGCTGCAAACAAGGTACCGGGCGTTCGCGCCGCCGTGTGTCACGACACCTATTCCGCCCACCAGGCGGTGGAGCACGACGATATGAACGTCATCTGCATCGGCGCACGAGTCATTGGAGGCGAAGTTGCCCGCGAACTGATTACTGCATTTCTCTCCGCTCAACTCCTCGAAGGAGAGAAATACCATCGTCGCTTGGCGAAAGTCGCCGCAATCGAAAAACGCTCCATCAAATAGCTCCCACAGGTAGATCGGAGGGGTCACATGGCTAATCCAATACTTGAAACACAAAAACTTGGGCAGTCCATCTGGTACGACAACGTTCGAAGAGGGTTGTTGATCTCCGGAGAGCTGGCCGAGCTTATCAAGACCGGAGTGACTGGGCTGACTTCCAACCCGACGATCTTTGAGAAGGCGATTTCCGGAAGCAGTGACTACGACGAAGCCCTCCTCGCATTAGCGCTGGAAGGGAAGACCGCTGAAGAGGCCTTTGAGGCCATGGCGTTGGAAGACATCCGCGACGTAGCTGACCTGCTTCGCCCCGTCTACGATGCAACGAACGGGGTTGATGGCTACGCGTCCCTTGAGGTTAGCCCAACGCTGGCCCATGACACCGACGGCACTGTCGCCGAGGCGCTAAGGCTGTTCGCAGCCCTTGATCGTCCAAACGTCATGGTGAAGGTCCCAGCAACGACTGAGGGCATCCCCGCAGTAGAGCAGCTCATAGGGCAGGGAGTGAACATTAATGTGACGCTGCTGTTTCATCTGGATGCGTATCGCCTGGTCCGAGAGGCCTACACCGCCGGCCTTGAACACCTGGTAAAAAAGGGCGGCGACCCCAGCCGCGTCGCCTCTGTTGCATCCTTCTTTGTGAGTCGCGTGGATTCGGCGGTGGATGCGCTGATCGAGTCGAGGCTTCAAAACGGCGAATCAGGCTTCGAACACCTGCTAGGGAAAGCGGCCATCGCCAATGCAGCCCTGGCGTACCGGGACTTCCAGGAGACGGTGTCTGCGGAGCGGTTCGCGTCTCTACAGGCCAAGGGCGCTCACGTACAGCGGCCCCTTTGGGCAAGCACCGGCACCAAAAACCCTGCATACAGTGATGTGCTCTACATTGAATCGCTGATAGGCCCTGACACGGTGAACACCACTCCGCCGGCAACCCTCATCAGTTTCCTGGACCATGGAACGGCCAAGCCCACTCTTGAGGGCTTCATTGAGGAAGCAGAGCAGGTCATGGCTGATCTAGCATCAGTGGAAATAAGCATCAAAGAGGTCACAGACAAGCTCCTTATCGATGGCGTCAACGCCTTCGCAGACTCCTTCAACACGTTGATTGCGAACGTAGAGGAGAAGAAGGCGCGGCTTCTGGCAAAGCAACACGCCAGCTCTCAAGTGAGCCTCGGCGAATATCAGGAAGGCGTGGAGGCAACACTGGGCGACCTGGGAAAACGTGATGTCCCCGGCCGCATCTGGCGCAAGGACCACACCGTATGGGATGAAAATCCCACGGAGATTGCCGACCGACTGGGCTGGTTGACGGTAACTGACCTCATGGAGGAACAGGCAGCCAACCTGCGGGCCTTTGCCAAGGATGTGAAGGACAAGGGCGTTAAACACGTGGTCCTACTGGGCATGGGTGGCAGCAGCCTGGGGCCGGAAGTGCTACGAAGTACATTTGGCAGCGCTCCAGGCTATCCGGAACTCATCGTTTTGGACTCCACCGTACCTGACTGGATACAGAGCGTGACTGACACCATTGACCCTACCCACACCCTGTTCCTTGTATCGTCAAAATCGGGTGGGACGTTGGAGACGTTGTCGGGTTATCGCCACTTCAGGTCGATCGTTGATGGTGCCATGGGGCGTGAAGCAGCAGGTGCATGCTTTGTTGCGATTACCGACTCCGGTTCACCGCTAGAGCGATTGGCCAAGGACGAGGGTTTCCTGCGCGTCTTCGCCAACCCATCCACCATTGGCGGTCGATACTCCGTGCTGTCGTACTTCGGCATGGTTCCTGCGGCCCTGGCAGGGATCGATGTGTCATTGCTATTGGATCGCGCTGACCACCTACGTGAGAGTAGCGCATCCTGTGTACCTGCCGAAGAGAACCCCGGCGTCTGGTTGGGATCCGTCATGTCAACCCTGGCTAAGGCTGGTCGCGACAAGCTGACGGTGCTGACATCGCCGACCCTTAGCAGCTTCGGCCTCTGGGCGGAGCAGCTCATCGCGGAGAGCCTTGGCAAAGAGGGCAAGGGCATCATTCCCATAGCTGGCGAGCCGATGCTTGCTCCACAGAACTACGGCGATGACCGATTGTTCGTGTACCTGCGGTTTGATGGCGACAACGATGCCAAAACCGATGGCGCTGTTGAGGCTCTCCGAGCAGCGGGCCACCCCGTGGTGCAGCTTGACCTACGAGACCGCTACGACGTTGGCGCGGAGTTCTATCGGTGGGAGTTTGCCACAGCAGTTGCAGGGGCAGTGTTGGAAGTAAATCCCTTCGATCAGCCCAATGTGCAGTCGGCAAAGGACAAGACGGCTGAGGTCTTGAAGGTATACGCAGCTACAGGTAGCCTTCCGACTCAGGATGCCACAGCTTCATTTGAGGAGCTTCTATCGCAGGCATCCACGGGCGACTATCTGGCTATCATGGCATACGTGGAGCAGACCCCGGAGGCCGATGCAGCGTTGGCGGCCCTGAGACAACGGGTCATGGAGAAATGTCACATAGCCACAACCGTCGGGTATGGGCCACGATTCCTACACTCGACAGGGCAGCTTCACAAAGGCGGACCAACCACAGGGTTGTTCCTGCAAATCACATCAAGTTACCAACACAACGTCTCTATTCCTGGCCAAGATTACAGCTTTGGAACCCTGGCAGATGCCCAATCGCTCGGGGATATCCAAACGCTGGACTCCCTGGGGCGTAGGACGGCTCGGGTATACCTCACAGGGGATGTGGCAACAGGTATTGCAAAGCTACAGGCTTGATATCTGGGAAGAGGAGTGGGGTAGGCTTAATGGAGTTCATTACCCAGGCGAAGATCACGTGTCCGGTATGCAGCCACATCCAGGAAGAAGAGATGCCTCTGGACGGCTGACTCATCTTCTACGATTGCGTGAACTGTAAGTCCGCGCTTAACCCAAAACCCGGCGATTGCTGCGTATTCTGTTCCTACGGCGATACCCTGTGTCCTGCTAAACAACAGGAAGCGGTTGAAGGGACTCAACAACAGTGATCAAAGCGATCATGTTCGATCTGGATGGCACACTTGTGTAGAGTGAGAAACTCAAGGCACAGTCCTACGCGATTGCCGCCCAACGATTGCTGGGTAGCTCAGAGCCGGACGCTCGAGCCGTTGAGGCCTACCGTGAGATCGTAGGTGCAGAACGCCACGTCGCGTCGAAGCATGTGATGGAGCGACTAGAACTCGAACCATACTTGCGACAGCAGATGCAGGAGCTTAGTGCGGCTCCCCCAGAGGAAGCGTTGAGCAAGATGCGGGTGGCGATCTACAGTGACATGGTGGAGGACCCCCAGGTGTTTCGCGACAACCAGTGGCCACACACTGTGGGCCTGCTGCTGATAGCCAAAGAGGCTTTCTGCCAGACCGCGCTGGTAACGATGTCTCAGCGTGACGAAGCACTCAGGGTCATTGAGGCGCTAGACCTGGAATCGACGCTTGATCTCATCCTATCGAGAGAAGACGTAGTCCAGCCCAAACCCGATCCGGAGATATACCTCCTGGCCGCTCAGAAGTTCGGAGTACCGCCGTCAGAATGCCTGGTGCTGGAAGACTCGCCTAACGGGGCCAGGGCCGCCGTAGCTGCGGGAACCAATGTAGTAGCCATAGCAACACCGTTCACGGCGGCGGGGCATCTAAGAGAGCAGGTTGCCCCGGAGGCGTTCGTGGTCACAGAGCCCGAGAAGCTCCTGGAAGTTGTGCAGCAGCGCATCCTTGAGCACAATCGCTCAGTCCACGGGTACGACATCCCATCCAACCAGCAAGGAGCATAGTTATGGAAATAGGAATCATTGGACTGGGTCGTATGGGTGGCAACATGGCCCAGCGACTCCTCAAAGGCGGCCATCGCGTGGTGGCTTATGACCTGCGACCGGAGGCCGTCAAGGAACTAGAAGGGGAAGGGGCCGCAGGGGCATCCTCTTTGGCAGACCTTGCGTCACAGTTGTCCACACCGCGTGCCGTGTGGGTCATGGCCCCGGCTGGCGAGGCCACGGAACGCACGCTGACGGCGCTGGCAGGCGCTCTGTCCGAGGGCGACGTCATCATCGATGGGGGCAACGCCAACTACAAAGACAGTATGCGACGTGCCGCCATGTTGAAGGAGAAGGGCCTCGATTTCCTTGACGCCGGCACCAGCGGAGGCATCTGGGGCTTCACAGAGGGCTACAGCCTCATGATTGGCGGGGATAAGGCAGCGTATGACCGGGTAGAGCCCATCTTCAAGACGCTGGCTCCATCACCCACCACCGGCTACGGCCACGTTGGGCCGTCTGGAGCGGGACACTTCACCAAGATGGTCCACAACGGCATTGAGTACGGCATGATGCAGGCGTACGCCGAGGGGCTGGAACTCATGCACGCCAAGGAAGAACTGAACTTGGACTTGCCTCAGATAACCGAAATCTGGCGTTACGGCAGCGTCGTCCGGTCGTGGTTGCTGGATCTCACTGCAGATGCCCTCAAAGAAGACCCGGAGATGTCCAGCCTGGAACCGTATGTCGATGATTCCGGTGAAGGGCGATGGACGGTTCAGGAGTCGATTGACCTCGCTGTTCCTACACCGGTAATGACTCTTGCATTGCAGATGCGATTTCGGTCACGTCAGAACGACTCATTCAGCGCCAAGCTGCTAGCCGCCATGCGCAACCAGTTCGGCGGCCATGCCGTTAAGAAAGCCGAGTAATGGCTGACGAAACGACGACTATCGTCATCATGGGCGCTACAGGCGACCTGGCTCAGCGTAAGCTACTTCCAGCTCTGTTTGAACTACGGTGCAACGCAGGCTGTCCGGAAGACCTGAGAGTGGTTGGCTTCGCACATACAGAGCTCTCTGATGAGGCCTTTCGTGAGCTCATGTGGAAGGGCGTCCAGGAATTCAGCTCCCTAGCTATCCATAAGGACGAGTGGGACGACTTTGCCCAGCACCTCTTCTACGTAACCGGCAGTTTGGGCGAAGTAGCTGACATCGCCGCGTTCGATGTCGCCATCATGGAATGCGTGCTGTCCATTCTTCCCGACAAGCCGCCGGCCCTTGAGCGACTGCACGGAGTCATCTGCCCTACTGGATACATTGGAATCACGGATGTGACTGTAACGGCCCATTGCCGCAAGAGCTTCCAGGCATCCTGGCGGTAGCAGGCTGCGTCGCGGACGCACGGTCGATGAGTACGCAGCCCTCATCACTGACGCCGGGTTTGCGGTGGTTGAAACCACAGACCTTCAAGATGTCTTACTAGGAACGCTGAAGGACATCAAAGGTAAATTGATGGTAGCGGAAATAGCGATCAAGCTGGGTAAAGTGTCTCTGGACCCTGAAGTTCTCCCACAGGCAAAATCGATACTGTCATCAGTGGAAGACCTGGTACGTGACGGCACCCTAAGCTATGGGATGGTGGTTGCGAAAAAGCCAGTCATCTAATACCCTTGCTCACTGAAATCCGTATTCAGTGACTAGCTGGGGGAACGCCTACACATGGAGCTATCAGAAGTCCTCTCCGTCTGGTGGGTTTACCCCTTCTCAGTAGCCGTAGCAACGCTGGCCTTGTCCAGCGGCATCAGCGGTGCCCTCTTCTTCGCTCCGTTCTTCCTTCTAGTGGTCGATCTGACACCGGCTCAGGCCATCGGCGGCGGGTTGATGACGGAACTCTTCGGCACCTTCTTCGGCACCATGAACTACATACGTCAGAAGGTCGTCGACTTCACTATCGTTAAAGCGCTGCTTATTGTGACGATTCCCTTTGCGATGGCAGGGTCGGGCCTGGCGTTGGCTATCGACGCTGGTGCATTGCAGGCTGTGTTCGGCGTGGCGCTCATCATCCTGGCTGCGTTCATGTTGTGGACCAACCTGCGGCGCGTTGAGACCGTGGTAGGTGCTACCACAGCACCAGCAACAGGCCACGTCACAGTGGTGCAGGCCCGAGATGGCAGAGAGTACCGGTACGTACGGCCCAGTCGAGGCATCAGTCAGGCCCTGGGCAGCTTTGGCGCCTTCATTACGGGATTGATGAGCTCAGGGCTGCCGGAGATCAACACCACCCAACTTGTGCTGCGAGGCCGGATACCTCCACGTATTGCTGTAGGGACGTCCATAACCATCCTGACGGTCACCGTGTTCTTTGCGGCGGGCATCCATGCCATTGCAGGCGAGCCCGCGTGGCACGTGGTGGTGTGGTCGATACCCGGCGTCATCACCGGCGCGCAGATAGGCCCGCGCATCCAGGGGAAGATTCCTGCTGCCATCGCTGAGCGAATGTTGGCGACGGTGTTTGTGGCTGTCGGAATCCTGGTCATCGCCGTACAGATCTTTGATTAGCAGCCTGACATCGCATCTAACGCTCGTTATACTTGGTACAGAATGGACATAGTTGAATTCCTAGAGGTCTTTTTCGCCGCCATGACCCCGGTGGGCGAACTTCGGTTATCCATACCCTTGGGTATCTACACCCTGGACCTGCCGTGGTACCAGGTGTTGCCGGTATCTGTGGTAGGCAACATCATCCCCGTGCTGTTCATCATCCCCGGCCTGCATGTAGGTGCAAGGCTGCTGCACAGGTATCCCACCTTCCTGACTCGGATGCTGGACTGGCGTACGGAATCGCTGCTACGGTCCTACAACGCACGGTTCGCCAAGTACGGCCCAGCCTTCCTGGTAGTCCTGGTAGCCATTCCGCTACCCATAACCGGCGCATGGACGGGCTCGTTGGCGTCTTGGGCCTTCGGAATACCCGCCAAGAAGGCAATCCCACTCATCGCGCTGGGCGTGGTCATCGCAGGAATCATCGTGACCGTGCTTACGGAGATGGGCATCAAGATAGGCGACGTGCTGACATGACGGCGAAATCTCGTCGATAATCCGCTTCCAGCCCCCACACTCGGCCTGATATACTCCATTGACCCCACACCCCCTTTTAGGAGGCTCCATGCCCACCTTCGTAGAGAAGCTCCAAGCCGCGGCGGAACGCAACAACAGCCTGCTATGCGTCGGCCTGGACCCTGACCCCAAGCTGATGCCCATAGCCGATGTGGCGGAGTTCAACCGCGCTATCATCGAGGCGACGTCCGACCTGGTGTGCGCCTACAAACCCAACCTGGCCTTCTATGAGGCGCTAGGCCCTGCCGGGAATGAAGCCCTGCGACAGACGATAGAGGCAATACCATCATGGATACCGATCATCGGCGACCCAAAACGCGGCGACATCGGTAACACTGCGGCAGCCTACGCGAAGGCGATGTTCGACGTATGGGGCTTCGATTGTGTAACGGTGAACGCCTTTGGCGGGCAGGACTCGGTTGAGCCCTTCCTGGAATACCGCGATAAGGGTGTTCTGGTGTGGTGTCGCTCGTCCAACCCGGGCGCTCGGGAGCTGCAAGACCTCATCTCCACGCCGCCGCAGGGAGGCGACTCCCGCCCCTTCTACGAGTGGGTGGCCATATCCGCCGCCAAATGGAACACACATGGTAATGTTGGCCTTGTTGTGGGCGCGACGTACCCCGATGAGCTTGAGAACATCCGTGACCTCTGCCCTGACATGCCCATCCTGATTCCAGGCGTCGGCGCGCAGGAGGGCTCGCTGGAGCGTTCGACGATGGCAGGCATCGACGTACGGGGTCGCAACGCCATGGTCAGCGCATCGCGCGGCGTGCTCTACGCGGGAAAAGACCCTGCCACCTACCCTGACGAGGCCCGAAAGGCTGCATTGCAGCTACGAGATCGTATGAACGCGATGCTGGAAGACCGCAATCTCGGCTGGTCCCGCTAAGCGGGAGTTTGTTCGGGGGACGGCTTTGTTGGCACATAAAGTCGGCTTTAGTCCCCGCCGGAGGCAATATCCCCTCGTCGCTGCGACATATGTATGGGGGGGCACATCCCCCGGAACCCTTTGCCAGAGGGGAACCCCTCTGGACTCCCCGGAGTTGGCAGCGCGCAAGTGGGGGCTTCAGTCCCCACATATGGAGAAACCATGCCGGAGATCCTGGACCTGCATATGGGCGATGTGCTCACCTTGAAGAAGCCGCACCCCTGTGGCGGCTCTCAATGGGAGGTGGTGCGGGTTGGGATGGACATCGGCATTGTGTGCACCACCTGCAACCACAGGGTGACGCTGGTACGCAGCGAACTTGAGCGTCGCGTCAAACGCATCACCCCTGCACAAAGCTAGCTACCCCGGAGGATAACGTGCAATCAGCACCCCTTGGCAGACGCATAGCCATCTACGGCGGTGGGGGCAAGACATCGCTGGCAGACGCCATTGCGCGCAAGCTGGGTATCCGCCATGTCAGCATTGTTTTCCATACCCCCTGCTTTCCCGCCAACTTCATTTGCGAAGGTAAGCGTGGAATCCAACATAACCGAGGATTACCGGTACCAACTAGTGAATATGGTGGGAATATGGAGGGAGTTTGGTGAGAGAAAATTAACCGCTCAGGTAGGAAAAGAGAAAAGAGTGGTGACGTGGAAGGTTGAGCCGCTACTACCCGAAGTCCTGCTCCAACCAGGATTCAAAGACCTTCATGGGCTTGGTCTCGCCGTCGAAGAGGACTGTGTATACCTGCTCGGGGGGATCGGTGATCTCGCCACTTGGTATCGACATGTAGTTCAGGCTGACAATCTCCCCAGCCTGGCCCCACATACCCATTGGTGAGTCTGGATGGTGGCGAATGCGTACGCGCATCGGGGGCTCATACAAGGGCATGGTGGTGACTCCCCAGATTACAGGTTGGAGGGATGATATTCACACCAACTGAGAATAACAAGTAACAGCGTTCTAGTAGGTGGACGTGTTACGAGGGGAAATACTGCGAGGCCTACGTACCAAGAGGTACTTTGGGAATGTATCGAAGTGGATTTCACGAGTCTGTGGAATAGAGGAAAGAGTGGTGGAGCGGAAGAGG
>CAUZTE010000015.1:0-11148 GCA_963582565.1 Dehalococcoidia bacterium
TGAACATCTCGTTGCCTGCAGCGGACAGCCACTCCATCGCCAGGAGCAGTGCGTACCAGGGAGACAGGGCGAACACGATGACCGATCCGCCGAAAGCCAGTGCACTGCCCAACAGGATACGGCCCTTGCTTCGCTTGCTTCCGATGGAGCCGCCCACTATCGCTCCCGTCAGCCCGCCGACACCGCCCGCAGCGAAAATGTAGCTGATAGAAGACCCTGAGGCCTCTCCCATCAACTCTTTCGCAAAGATAGGAATCAAAGCAATGTGAGCGCCCGCAAAGAAGGCGTTCATGAGGCTGGTGCCTATGATGAGCCGGAATATGCGGTTGTTGCGTACGTACTTGATGCCGTCCTTCAAATCCTCAAGTCCTGAAGCGCCTTGAGCACGCTGTACTGCGCGCGGCCTGGTGCGGAAGACCATGAAGCTGTAGAAGACGGTGCCGATGGAAACCATGTACAACACTATCCCAGCACCCTGCAGCGGAACTCCCAAGTGGTCAATGAGCAATCCTGCTACCACCGGGGCAAAGATGCGCGCACCAGGGTGGATAGCCGAGTTCAGCCCTACCGCGCTGGACATGTGTTGATGGTCGATTAAGCTGGAGAAAAAGGCTTGGCGTGATGCTTGCTGGAAAGACTGGACCGCGCCAATACCGAATACGATGGCTAGTACATGCCAAACTTCAATGTTTCCCGTGAAGGTAAGCGTAGCGAATAGTGTCCAGAGGAAACCGTTCATCGTGATGGTAATCATCAACAGGCGTCGCTGGTTGACCTTGTCAGCCATGATGCCCCCCAGGAGGCCAAGGAACACCGCGGGAGCCGCGCGAGCCAGACCCAGTAGGCCGAGCGAGAGTGCCGAGCCTGTCAGGTCAAAGATCAGCCAAGCTTGGACGGTGATGGCCATCTGCTGGCCGATGACCGATGAGAAGTTCCCAGCCCAGTACAGCCGGAAGTCCCGGTGTTGCAGCGCCTGGGTTATGGCGAACTTTTGAGCAATGGTGTTGATGAGCATAGTTATGCTGGGTTCCTGTGGACGGGCTGCTTGAGGTTGAGAGCATCCTACGCCTTTGCTGCGTAATACGTCCAGAAACACAAGCAGTGGTCTCTTTTGCTATGGGACTTAGTGAAAGCAATAGACCCCCACACGAATGTGGAGGCCTATTAACCAACAGGAGAGTACCACGCTGGCTTGGTCAGTTCAGCGCTATCGATATCGCTCTAAAGCGTCTTGCTAACTCGACTTGTTCAGCACGAAAGGCACGGTGTCATTAAATGAGATCTCACGATCTTGCAGAAGTGATACAGAGCGCAAGCGGTAATCGGACCCCTTTTCAGGGGTGAAAGGGTCACCGCCCTCCATGATTTCACGGGCGCCTCTTAGGTAAACTCTGCGCAGGTTGATGATGGCGGAGTCCGACGTCCCCAGATGCTCTTTTGTCCTGTCACAGATGGCACCCATACCCTCTTGGATGCCGGCATCCTGCACGGAACCGTTGGCAATGCCCGTATAGTTCACATTGCGCTGCATCTCACGGTCAATGCCGTAATCGTTGTCCCGGTTGATGGTTGCCCGCATAGTGCGAGGCTCCAACTCCAGATCGCTGGCAGGATGGTTCTCACCCTTGTTCAGTGGCCTGCTGGCGTTCCAGCTATAGGTGAACATCCAGCAGCTCTCGTCGTCTGACGGAATCCAACCGTGACCGCTGTAGGTCAGGTCATCAGCGTTGCCGATAGAACCTGGAATAATCGTGAAGAAAGGCATCATGAACGGCGTGATGCGCCAGTAATACTCATCGTTCTCGGCGTCGCGGTTGGCACCGTATACGAAACCGTAGTTGGTGTCCTGTACAACGAATCGAGGGGCACTGTCGCCGATCATAGCCGTGGGTTGTGTCGTCCCTCTTCGTAAAGGACGCGCTTCCGGATGGTCCCGCTGATAGGGAGTTAGGCCAGCGTGGAGGAAGGAGACGTGACTGGAGTCAATGCCGCCCTCGATGCCCTGCACGTAGTTGTTCTCTTGGAGTCGTCGCGACACCTTGCGGTGGCTGTCAGGCACCATGGCCCAACCCACTTCCGGCAGGTCCGGCTGATGCTCCACGGGTCCCATGTACGCCCAGATGAAGCCGCCCCAATCGCGCGCCGGATATGCCGTGATCTTCACCTTGTCCTTAAAGTTGCTCTCGGCAGGCTCTGATGGCATGTCTACGCAATCGCCATTGGTGTCAAACTTCCAGCCATGGTACACACACCGCAGGCCACACTCTTCGTTCCTGCCGAAGAACAGGCTCGCTCTACGGTGAGGGCAGTAGTTGTCGACAAGGCCGACATCACCGTTGGTGTCTCGGAACGCGACAAGTTCCTCATTGAGAATCTTGACGCGAACCGGAGGGCTGTCTGGCTCCGCAATCTCGTCGGAGCACAGCGCAGGAATCCAGAACCGTCGGAGGTAGTCCCCCATAGGAGTGCCGGGGCCGGTCCTGGTAATCATTTCATTATCGTTTTGGGTCAGCATGTGTCCCTCCCCTGTGTAAGTTGTTCCCTAGGCTGACAGGAATTCCCATCAGCCTAGGCCAGAAGTTACTTCTTGGCAACCTGGATCTGGGCGAAGTGGCTCCACAAGCCGGAGACGTTGCCTGGCCACACCCAGCTCTCTACGAACTCCGGGTTCAGGACGATCTGCGGCGGCAACCAGAAGAGGTTGAGTGCTATGTGGATCGGATGGGCGATATCGCCGATCTTTCGAAGCAACTGGTCCTGCTGTATCGGGTCCATGATGGTCTGAAGTTCCTTAATCAGCGGGTTGATTTCCAGGGGCTCAAACCCGCCGCCCCTTGGCGTGATATCCGCGTGATGGACTCGAGTGCTCTGGACATCGAAGGACGCGGTAGATGTCAGGTCCAACCAGTTCTTGGCCAGCAGGCTTTTCTCTAGTGGTCGCTTGCTTGCCGAATCCATGGTCCTGAGGTCAACCTTGACCCCTACATCCAGCAACATCCCGCCAATGGACTCCATCAGGTCTCCTGTGGCGGCGAACGATGCGACCGGGCTGACATCGATGTTGATTTCAAGGGGGTTGTTGGAGTCAAATCCGGCAGCGGCCAATAGTGCCCGTGCGGCCGCTGGGTCATAACCATACTCTTCCTGGTATGCAGCTCTCCAAGCCGGGTTGAAGGCTGAGCTGGACTCAGGGATGGCCTGCATAATCATGTTCTGGCCCGCACCGCGGAGGAAAGCCTCGTTCAGCGCGTCTTTATCGACGGCTTTATTCATTGCTTTCCGTACCTCCGGGATCAACCATGGTGAATCGCACGTGGAGTATCCACAAGCGGTGCCTGTGGCGTCATAGCTCCTATCTGATACGTCCAGATAGGCGCCCTGGAACCCTCCAAAGATCCGCGCACCTTGCTGGGTACCCGTTGATACCAGCATTCCGTCATTAGCCGCCAACTCTGTGCTGTCCGCACCAAGCTGGGTGACGTGGATTTCGCCCGTTAGCAGCGCTGCCAATCTGGTTGATTCTTCATTCAGCCATCGGAGTTCCAACTGACTGAATTCCGGGTTGTAGCGCCAGTGCTCGTAGGCTACTCGCTCAAACTTGATGTTCGTTTGCTGATCGCGGCTAACGAACTGCCACGGAGAGGTGCCTGCTGTAGGCGCCGTAGACATCTGCGGTGGCCCAGATGCGGCATAGTCAGAAGCACCCATGACCTCCATACCGCCTACCTGTTCAGAGAGTCGCTTGAACTGCTCTGCTAGCGGGCCTGGGAGTTTCCAGATGAACACCTTCTCGCTGACAGGCTCAATGGTGACTGTGGTGTAGTTCCGTTGGTGGGTATGCTCTGAGTCATCAGCACCAAACTCGCCAACAGTGAGGTTGATGTCTCTCCATGAGAGTTCTGAGCCATCATGGAAGCGGACGTTGTCACGCAGCGTGATGCGGATGTCGAATCCATTCGGTTCCACGGTCCAATCGGTAGCTAACTGCGGAATCAGTGCCCCGGTCTCAGGGTCCGTGCCAATCAAGTACTCATACATGGCAACCAACTGGATTTGTGACTGCGGAGACAGCCCCCTACCCACGTTGTTTGAAATCAACGATGGCAACTGCGCACCGATGACTACTTTGTCTGTGGCCGGGGTCATTGCTACCGGAGCAGCGGTAGCTGCAATCGTCGCTTGCGGTGCTGCTGGCACTTGGGTGGCCGCTGGTGCACCTACGTTGGTGTCATCATCGTCATCGCCGTCACTGGAACAGGCGGCTACTAACACTAGTGCCATGGCTAACACCATTGGCCAGACCAGGAATTTCAATCCAAAGTGGGTTAACATGTTTTCCTCCCCCATATTTGCTCTATGAGCACCTCTGTCACCGCCCTGAGAAAGCAGCCGAATATTCCTTAAGTTTTAATACCTGCACGTTTGCCTGCCTCTATATATGCTTCTCCCAGGGTCATGAAAACTTCTGACTCTTCACCCTTGAAATGAATGTTGTATAAAAGCGGCTGGTTCGATTCATACAACTCAAAAATCTCTACATTTCCGTTTGGCCCGGCGATAATTTCTACCTTGGTTGCTTCTACTGCCACTGTATATTCTCCTCGGTTGTTCCAAGCTCCAGAATGACCTAGTCACCCTCCCCGAGGAGCCGGATGGTACATCAGATCCTGATTAAAATCTAGGCTAGCCAGCTGGCTGTTCTTCTTCTGAAAAGGCTCCCCATTGCAGATCTTGAGTGGCTTCAATGCCGTTGATATCGTTCGGCAAAAGCGTTGAAACAGAGCGCACTTTGTAGAGCTCAGGATTATCTACAGCAGGTGGCGGCGTTCCGTCTTCGCGGAATGCTAGAGCGTGCTTCACCAACAGGCGTCGCATCCGGATGATACCGGTGTCCGTTACCGCCAAATGCTCCTGTTCTCGCTTGTAGATCACGCCCATGCTCTCTGTCATGCCGTTATCCTGGCCGCGGCCAGGGAGGCCACTCCAGCCAAGACCACCGACTTTAGCTCGCTGGGCCTCACGGTCTATCAGATAGTCGTTCCCTCTGACGCCGGCTATCTTGAATCGGTCGTACCAGCCGGTTCCGTTGCGTGACGCATTCAAGTGGAAGGACGTGGGCAGGCCATCGACAATTGCTGGGCCGCCGAAGCCCGGCCTTGCGGGCTCAGAGCTTGACCTAACACTCATATGCCACCGCATGCAGTTCTCATCATCCATGGGCACTACCGCGATGAACGTCTTTTCTCTGAAGCTGGCCGGAATCATTGCGTAGAAGGGGAAGAGGAAGTGGGCGATGCGCCAGTAGGTGGAATCTTCTTCCGCCGGACGATTGTTGCCTGACGTGCAACCGAACTCTGTGTCTGTGACGAAATGCCGGGCCCAACGGGTCTTCAGGGCATATCGCTCGAATGTTACGTCCGTTGCTTCATCGATTTCTTCAGGTTGGCGCGCGCCCGCGTGGAGCCAACTGACGTGGCTTGTATCGTAGTCACCCTCCAAGGACTGCATCCAGTTACACTCAGAGTAGTACGCACTGATGGTGTAATCCCCTTCGGCTTGCATGTTGGCTATCAGTGAGGGTAGTGGCGGCGGCTCGCTACGGGCTCCCATATACACCCAGATGAGGCCACCCCGTTCCTGTACCTGATAGGTGACCGTCTTGACCTTTTCAAGGTATCTGCTCTCCGGCGGTTCTGACGGCATATCAACGCAGTGACCGTCGGTGTCGAACTTCCAACCGTGATAGACGCATCGAAGACCTTCCTCCTCATTACGGCCATAGAACAGCGAAGCTCCACGGTGCGGGCAGGAATTGCCGACGACGCCGATCTTTCCCGATGTCGCACGAAAGGCGATCAGGTCTTCGCCAAGGAGTTTCAAACGTACGGGGTCACAGTCAGGCGCTGGCAACTCGTCAGATGTCATAGCCGGCATCCAGTACTCACGCATCATGTCACCCATGACGGTGCCAGGGCCAACTCGCGTTAATATTTCGTTTTCTTCTTTGCTCAGCATTCCCTATCCCTCCTCAATTTATCCCCACTCTGGGAAATCACCATTGTTTTGCGGCCATATTGTATGAAGTGCCGCGTGGCATCAACGCCTGGATTACACTGCCGGGGAGTACCCTTCGCCTTCAAACAACGCCTCATGCAGGGCGTCCTGCCACCTGACATTCTCAGGCAGTACCCGTTCGATGGCGCGGATTCCGTAATAGGTTCCGGCAACTCCGGGAGGGCTCCCACCGTCTTCGACGATCTTGGCAGCTTCTAGCAACATGCGACGTGCAGAGATGATAGCGCGGTCTGTTGTGGCCAGGTGTTCATGGGACCTGTCGTACTGGATGCCCATGGACTCCTGAATGGCCCTGTCCTGCAGGTTTGCAGCGCTCTCAATACCGGTATAGGTCTTGGTGCGTTGCACTTCCCGGTCGATCCCGTAGTCATTGTCGCGGTTCCAGACGCACCGGAAGCCGTTTTCTACATCGATGTACTTGTAGACCTCCGGGCCATGCTTGGACCGCAGCTCATCGCTGAGAGGTTCCGGTGCCAGGGTGTACGTCCAGTTGTAGACCATGCAGTTGTCGTCATCCATAGGCACCCACATGTGGCCCGCCACCATTGGCGGTGAATCGCCTCGACCAACGGTGTTCTGGTTGGGTCGCAGTTGGGTGAAGGGCATGACGTAGTGGTATGCGCGGACAAAGTTGCCGTCCAGATCAGGCACAGGACGAACCGAACCGTAAGTGTAGCCATAGTCCGTAGGCTCAACTTCAATGTGGGCAACCGTTGCGCGCTGTTCGTAGCGAGCGGCGTTTGTGATGTCATTGTTGTGAAGGTAGGTAGCGTGGATGGAATCTATGCCACCCTCAAGGGCCTGGGACCAGTTGCCCTCCTGCTTCACTTTGGTGACGCCCCTGTGGGTGTCCGGCACCTGGGTCCACTCGAACTTGGGTGGCGGAGGCTGCAAATCCGGCGGCCCCATGTACGTCCAGATGACCCCGCCCATGTCCAGGCAGGGATATGAGGTTATCTTGACCTTGTCCTTGAAGTTGCTCTCTGCTGGCTCGCTGGGCATGTCGACACAGTTGCCGTTCACATCGAACTTCCAGCCGTGGTACACACAGCGCAGTCCGCATTCCTCGTTGCGACCGAAGAACAGGCTGGCTCTTCGATGGGGGCAGTAGTTGTCGAGCAGTCCGATGTTGCCGTCTGTGTCCTTGAAGGCGATGAGTTCCTCACCTACCAGCTTGACGCGGACAGGCGTGCAGTCAGGCTCTTTCAACTCCCAGGAAAGCAATACTGGCAGCCAGTATCGTCGCATGACCTCTCCCATAGGAGTCCCCGGGCCTGTGTGGACTATGACCTCGTTCTCTTCTCTATTTAACATCGAACTTCCCCCTCCTCCCCTGTACTAAAAGACGTTATCGCTAGGTCGCGCCCACAGCCACCTTCTCCGTGGTCTCCTCAAACGTGACCTTCTTATCCATCACATCGGCAACGGAACGGACGCGGTATGCCGAGCCCTTCTTGGGAACAAAGGGCTCCTTGCCCTCCAACAGGTCTCGACACCCCTGGAGGTACATGCGACGCATGGCTATGACAGCCGAGTCCGATGTACCAAGGTGTTCCTTGGTCCTGTCACAGATGGCGCCCATGCTCTCCTGGATGCCTGAGTCCTGGATGGAGATGGCCTCGATTCCCGTGAAGGTCTTGGTGCGCTGCACCTCACGGTCAATGCCGTAGTCGTTGTCTTTGTTCATGACTGCGCGCATGGTGCGAGGCTCCTTCTCAAGGAAGCTGGCCCCGTGGCCTTCGCCTTCATTGAGAGGCCTGCTGGCGTTCCAGCTATAGGTGAACATCCAGCAACTCTCATCGTCGGCGGGCACCCAACCGTGACCGCTGTACGTGCGCTCGTCGGGGTTGCCTGTGCCACCGGGAATGACCGTGAAGAATGGGAGCATGAAGGGTGTCAGACGCCAGTAATAGGAGTCGTTCTCCGCTTCACGGTTGGCCCCGTACACAAACCCGTAGTCCGTGGTCTTCACGATGAAGTGGGGCGCGGCGTCTATGTTGCTGAGGGAATGGCCTGCGCGCGCGGGGTCGTCTCGCACCACCGGCGGAAGACCGAAATGCAGGAAGGAGATGTGGCTGGAATCGATGCCACCCTCGATGCCCTGTACGAAGTTGTTCTCCTGCAACCGACGGGACACTTTGCGATGGCTCTCAGGCACCATGGCCCAGCCGACCTCCGGGAGTTCCGGCATCGACTCTGCGGGTCCCATGTACGCCCAGATGTAGCCGCCCCAGTCTTCAGCCGAGTATGCCTTGACCTTTACTTTGTCCTTGAAGTTGCTTTCGGCGGGCTCGCTTGGCATATCCACGCAATCGCCGTTGGTATCGAACTTCCAGCCGTGATACACACACCGCAGACCGCACTCTTCGTTGCGACCGAAGAACAGGCTTGCGCGACGATGTGGGCAGTTGTTATCAATGAGGCCAACGTCGCCGTTGGTGTCGCGGAAGGCTATGAGTTCCTCGTTGAGGATCTTGACCCGGACCGGCGGGCTGTCAGGCTCGGCGATCTCCTCAGACAGTAGCGCAGGCATCCAGAATCGTCGCAGATACTCTCCCATGGGAGTGCCGGGACCTGTCCTGGTAATCATCTCATTGTCTTGCGCGCTCAGCATGTATGCCCTTCCTATGTGCCTGTATTGCGTAACAACGGTGCGTCGCGTTCCTACTGCATAATCGGCGAGTACTCGGCTCCCTCAAACAGCAGTTCCTTCATTCCCTCTTGCCACGGGACATCAACGGGCAACACCCGCTGGATGGATCTGACTTTGTAGTACGACGGCCCGGTACCCCTTGGAGTGCCGCCGTCACCAACGACGTTGGCAGCTTCCTGAAGCATGCGGCGTGTGGCGATGATTGCGCGGTCCGTAGTCGCCAGATGCTCTCGTGTCCGGTCAACGATCGTCCCCATGGATTCCTGTATGCCACGATCTTGGAGGTTTGCTCCCACGCGTGCATCGGCAAGGATGCCGGTGAAGGTCTGCGTACGCTGCACCTCTCGATCGATGCCGTAATCGTTGTCGGCGTTCCAGATGCACCGGAACCCGTTGTTGATATCGATGACCTCATAGGCCAGGTCAGAATGCTTGGCCTTGTCTGCATCGGTTAGCGGTTCGTCGCCCAGGGAGTACACGAAGTTCCAGACGAAGTGGTTCTCATCGTCTATGGGCACCCACATGTGTCCGGCCACCTTGGGGGATGCACCGCTCTCACGACGGTCATCCGGGCGAAGCTGTGTGAAAGGCATGATGAACTGGTACGCCCGAACAAAGTTACCCTCCTCCTTGGAGAGGTGCCTGACAGAGCCGTAGGCGTAGCCGTAATCGGTCGGCTCTACTTCAATGCTCGGCGCTGCAGAGCGAGATTCGTATCGAGTGGTGTTGGTGATGTCATTGTTGTGGAGGTAGGAAGCGTGGACGGAATCAACGCCACCCTCCAGGCCCTGTAGCCAGTTGCTTTCCTGGAGGACCTTGTTCACAGCCCTGTGGGTCTCCACCACCTGAGTCCACTCAAACATGGGTGGCGGTGGCTGGTTCTCCAGCGTGCCCATGTACGTCCAGACCACGCCGCCCATGTCCATACATGGGTAAGCCAGTACCTTGACTTTGTCCTTGAAGTTGCTTTCCGCGGGCTCGCTGGGCATGTCCACACAGTTGCCATCAACGTCAAACTTCCAGCCGTGGTAGACGCACCGCAGGCCGCATTCCTCGTTCCTGCCGAAGAACAGGCTTGCCCGACGGTGGGGGCAGTAGTTATCGATGAGGCCTATCTTGCCGTCCGTGTCCTTGAAGGTGATAAGCTCCTCGCCCAGCAGCTTCACACGCACCGGTGTGCCATCTGGTTCTGCTACTTCCCATGACAGGAGAGCGGGAATCCAGTATCGCCGCATCAACTCCCCCATAGGGGTGCCCGGTCCCGTCTGGGATACAAGCTGGTTATCCTGAGCGTTGAGCAAAATCGTCCTCCGTCACCTGTACGTTGCGCTCTAGGCTGACTACCCCGCTGGTTCAGGCTGTTCTTCCGGATACATCTCCGGCAACATGACATCCCGCCAGGCTAGAGAGCCGTCGAATACTTTCTCAATTGCGCGGGTATTGTAGTAGGAAGTGGTGTGGGCGCCTCTGGGGTCGTCGCCCTCCGCTACTGCCCTGGCAGCCTCAATGAGCAGCTTGCGAGCAGCTATGATGGCCCCGTCCGCGGGCCCAAGGTGCTCACGCGTGCGATCCACCACGGTGCCCATGCTCTCCTGCACACCACGGTCCTGGGCGTTGATGCCGTCGATGCCGGTAAACGTGTCTGTCCGCTGGACATCTCGGTCAATAAGCCAGTCGTTACGGACATTGCCTTTTGCCCTGTACTGGTTGTCCGGGTCCACGTTGGGCCAGCCGTTGGCGGAGCCCTCCCCGGTCCGTTCCTTCTCGGAAAGCGGCTGGTCGTTAAAGCTGTATGTCCAGTTCCAGACCATGCAGTTATCATCGTCGATGGGCACCCAGTGGTGTCCGTCGACGTGGGCACGGTCGGGCGATCCTGCGCGGCCGATCTGGCTGGGCCGAAGCTGTGTGAAGGGCATGGCGAAGTGATAGCCCCGCACGTACTGCTCCTTCTCGCCCAGCTGGCGGACACCGGTATATCGATATCCATAATCGGTGATATCGACTTCGATGGTGGGCGCTCCACCACGGACGAAGGGGGTTGATAGCTGAATGCCAGCGCTCGATGCCCCTTCACGTATCTGACGATGAAGAATGGGGGCGTGAGAAGAATCGATTCCCCCCTCTAGAGCTTGGAGCCAGTTGCACTCCTGCCAGACCTTGGTGACGCCACGGTGTGTCTCTGGTACCCGCGTGTACTCAAAGCTGGGCACGGGTGGAATCTTATCGGCCGGGCCCATGTAGACCCAGATGACGTCCCCTGCCTCGTAGGTGGGGTACGCTTTGGCCTTGACCTTGTCTTTGAAATCGATTGGTTCGTTCATCTGGTCAACGCAGTTGCCGTTCACATCGAACTTCCAGCCGTGATAGACACAACGAAGCCCGCTTTCCTCGTTGCGACCCAAGAACAGGGAAGCAAGTCT
>CAUZTE010000016.1:0-10981 GCA_963582565.1 Dehalococcoidia bacterium
CCTTCGGTTGGCTGAGGAAGGGCGCGCTCAAGGGTGAAAAGCTGGAGGGTTGGTTGAAGCAGAACCTGTGGTCGGGGCGATTGAACAGGCCGGCGAATTTCGGCGATTTGGACTTCGATCTGACGCTCACGGCCACCAATGCGGAAACAGGCGACACGGTGGTGCTCAACGCAGGTGCCGACCCCAACGTGGCTATCTACCGTGGCGTGCGGGCCAGCGCATCGATACAGGGGTTGTTCAAGGATATTACCATCGACGTTGCAGGCGAGCCCGTCCGGTGTTGGGACGGCGGCACCACAGGGAACTGTCGATTTGACATCGCCATGGCCCGTGACCCCGCGATTCCAACCATCGCCTGCACTCTGACCAGAGTGTCAGACCCCATGCCGCCGGGCGCGTCCTTCATGGCATCAGCAACGCGACCGATGCGTATCCTGGTGCGTTCCAGCGAAATACTGATGCGGCAGATCGAGAACATCACCTATGAACTGATGAGCAAAGAGCAGCAGGAAAGCATCATATGGGTGAGGCCGGAGTTCGCGAGTGTAAGGATAATCGATTTCTCTTTGTCAGCACAGCGGAAGCGTGACCTGATAGCCAGCGGCGCGGCGGCAGTGAAAGCCAGCCTTGGGTAGTTTGAGGGTGATACATAGCGCAACTGGCAATGAGAGGCATGGTATGCAACGCGGCACCGAATTGGCGTAGGCCCCTACCAGAGCCCCAGCCCCTCCCCCGTTCCAGCAGAAGGGTCGAAGACCCCCCCTATAGGAGCGGTAGGTACTCCCTGATCTCGTAGTCAGTGACGTGAGATCGATAGCGCTCCCACTCAATGCGCTTATTGGTGAGCAGTGTGTCCACCACGCGGTCGCCAAGAGCCTGCCGCAGGATATCGCTGTCCTCCGCCACCCTGATGGCCTCAAAGAGGCTCCCCGGCAGCGTCTTTATCCCCTTGGCCGTCCGCTGTTCTTGCGTCATCTCAAACACATTGCCTTCCACGGGCGGCGGCACATCATACTCATTGCGAATGCCAGCTAGCCCCGCCGTCAGCAAGGCCGCAAAGGCCAGGTACGGGTTGCACGCTGGATCGGGCGCACGATACTCGAGGCGGACAGAGTCCTCTCGTCCGGGCTTGAAGGACGGAATACGAATCAGGTCAGAGCTGTTGCCGCTGGCCCACGATGTGTAGATGGGCGCTTCGTAGCCCGCCACCAACCGTTTGTAGGAGTTGATCCACTGGTTGGTGACAATGCTAATCTCCGGTGCATGACGCAGCAGGCCTGCCAAGAACTGCCTTGCGAGGGTGGAGAACTTCAGCGAATCGTTCTCATCGTAGAACACGTTGGTGTCGCCCTTGAAGAGTGACATGTTCACGTGCATCCCGGAGCCGTTCAAACTGCTTACAGGCTTGGGCATGAAGGTGGCGTAGAGGCCATGGCTCAGTGCTACTTCTTTGATGACCAAGCGCGCCGTCATCACGTTGTCCGCCATGGTCAGCGCGTCTGTGTGTTGTAGGTCTATTTCGTGCTGGCTTGGGGCCGCTTCATGGTGGGAATACTTCACCGGTATGCCCATGTCGCCCAGGTTCAGCACCGTCTCTCGACGTAGCTCTGTGGCCACATCGCCGGGGGTCTGATCGAAGTAGCCCGCGCCATCAAGGGGCGTGGGGTCGTCGGAGCTTTTGAAGTAGAAGAACTCCAGGTCAGGGCCCACATAGAATTGAAGGCCGAGCTGGTTGGCTTCCTGAACGCACCGTCGAAGCACATTGCGGGGATCGCCCTCGAATGGTGTGCCTTGAGGCGTGAGGATATCGCAGAACATCCGAGCAACAGCGTTCTGGCGGGGACGCCACGGGAGGATTCGGAAGGTGGTAGGGTCAGGCAGCAGGATCATGTCCCACTCTGTGTCACGGGCAAACCCTTGGATGGATGAGCCATCAAAGGTCACACCACGGGTCAGGGCATCCTCAAGCTCCTCCACCGTGATGGCGATGCCCTTCATGTTGCCCAGGATGTCAGAGAACCAGAGGCGTATGAACTTCACATCCTCTTCACGGGCTGTGTGGAGCACATATTCTATTGCTGCTTGGTCACGCTCTGTGGTCATTGTGCCTCCGTGGCTGCTTCATGGCTCCCAAAACGCACAAGGGGCGCCTCCAACATTGGGAGCGCCCCCGATGCAATTATTCTTGTTACCTATGCGTCCAGATAGAGGGCGTACTCATATGGATGTGGGCGCAACCGCATGGGGTCGACTTCATTCTCGGTCTTGTAGTCAATCCATGTGTCAATCAGGTCCTTGGTGAAGACATCGCCGCGGAGCAGGAACTCGTGGTCGTTCTTCAGCGCCTCCAGTGACTCTTCCAGGCTTCCTGGTACCTGCTGGATGCCGGCAGCCTCTTCAGCAGACATGGCGTAGATGTCCTTGTCCAGAGGCTGGCCGGGATCGATCTTGTTGATTACGCCGTCAAGGCCTGCCATGAGCATCGCCGGGAAGGCCAGGTACGGGTTGGCCGTTGGATCCGGGCAGCGGAACTCTACCCGCTTGGCTGCAGGGTGAGGGAAATAGGCAGGGATCCGACAGCAAGCGCTGCGGTTTCGCATGGAGTAGGCCAGGTTCACCGGTGCCTCATAACCTGGTACCAACCGCTTGTAGGAGTTGGTGGTGGGTGCGCAGAAGGCCAGCAACGCCGGGGCGTGCTTGAGCAGTCCGCCAATGTAGTGCAGGCCGAAGGTGGAGAGGTTGGCGTAGCCCTGGTCTGCGTAGAACAGATTCACGCCGTCCTTCCAGACGCTCTGGTGGACGTGCATACCGGTGCCGTTGTCCCCGAAGAGGGGCTTCGGCATGAACGTGGCAATCTTGCCATGCTCCCGTGCTACGTTCTTGACCAGGTACTTGTAGGTCAGAACCTTGTCGGCCATGCTCAAGAGGCTATCGAACCGCATGTCGATCTCCGCCTGCCCGGCAGTCGCCACCTCATGGTGATGCTTCTCAATGTGGATGCCAGCCTCCACCATGCGCTGGACCATCTCTGAGCGGATGTCCTGCTGAGTGTCCACAGGAGGTGTGGGGAAGTAGCCTGCCTTGTGACGGATCTTGTTGCCCAAGTTGGGGCCGCCGTCCAGATCGAATTCGGATCCGCTGTTCCAAATACCCTCGTCGGAATCGATGAAGTAGTAACCGCTATGGGCATTCTGATCGAAGCGGACGGAATCGAACATGAAGAACTCAAGCTCCGGGCCCCAGAAGCTCACATCGCCTATGCCGGACTCCTTCAAGAACTCTTCTGCCTTCCTGGCGATCAGGCGCGGGTCACGGAGATAGGGCTTGCTCACGCTGGGGTCGATGATGTCGCAGATTAGTGAGAGGGTCGGCATCGATGTGAACGGGTCGATCATTGCGGTGGTCGGATCCGGCACGATCAGCATGTCGCTCTCATGGATGGCCTGGAACCCCCTGATGGAGGAGCCATCAAAGCCAGAGCCATCTTCAAAGAGCTTTTCCTCGTATTCGATCAGAGGAAGGGTGAAGTGCTGCCAGGTTCCGAGAAGGTCGCAGAACTTCAGGTCAATCATCATGATGCCATTTTCTTTGATCATCGCCGTGACATCGGCAGGGGTGGTTGGCTTGTTGTCACTCGTCATAGAACACTCCTTGCAGTAATTCTTGTACTAGTTCAACCCGTCTACGGGTTACACGTAATGTGTCCTTTGTTCGTAAACAATATAGCGCGTCTGTGCGCCTCAGGTGTTTCAGGTTTGTTACAAATTTCTTGACCTTACACTACCGGGCTCATGCCGCCGTCCATGTTGATTGCCACGCCTGTGATGAAGCTGGCGCGCTCCGACGCCAGGAAGGTGATGAGGTTGGCGGCTTCCGCCGATTCACCCACCCTGCCAAGAGGGACGTTCTTTCCCATGTTGGCATAGTGCTCGTCCAGGGTCAGGCTGGGGTTCTCGGCCACCAATTTCTTGTAGCGCGTCTCATGTTGGCCGGCCTTGATGAGGCCGATTAACACGGTGTTCACCAGGATGTTGTGGGGAGCTACTTCCTTCGACAGCGACTTGGTCAACGCGATGCCCGCCGCTCTACTTACAGACGATGGCGCGGAGTTGGCAGCCGGCGCTTTGCCGGAAAGGGCCGTGAGGTTGATGATGCGCCCCCATCGCTGCTCCTTCATGTGTGGCAGCACCCCGCGGATGATGCGCGCCCATCCAAAGAGCTTCAGGTCCAGATCCGCCATCCAGTCCTCGTCGCCGATGTCCTCAAAGGGCTTTCCAGAGGCTGTGCCTGCGTTGTTGACCAGCACATCCACACCGCCCCAGGTGTCGTTGACTGTCTTGATGAGGTTGGTTACCTGGTCCGCCTTTGAAACGTCCGTGGAGACCGCCAGGACCTCACCCTCTGTGAGTTTGCGTATCTCTTCTGCCGCGGCTTCCAGAACGTCAGGCCTCCTTGCGCAGATCACTACGCGAGCGCCCTCCACCCCCAGCGCCGTGGCCGTTGCCTTGCCTATGCCCTCGCTGCCGCCCGTAACCAGGGCTACGCGCCCTTTCAGTTCATAGTCCATGTTGCTCCTTATGATGCTAGGATGTCGGCGATTATAGCTGCCAGAGAAGCGAGGCGACAAGACCGTCCATTGACTCCCCTTATCTGAGTTGATACGCTTGCTTCGGTTTTTTCAATGCATTTCCTGAATATGATAATCGAGGTGTGAGATGGCCCCAGGCCCTGTTGAAGAGTTAATCCCGTCACACCGGACGTTGCTTGGCCCCGGCCCCAGTGATGTAGACCCCCGGGTGCTTCGCGCCATGTCCACGCCTATTCTGGGTTATCTGGATCCCGAGTTCATTCAGATTATGGACGGGGTGGCGGAGATGCTTCGCGAAGTGTTTGGTTCCGCTGATGCGTTCACCCTGCCGGTCTCAGGAACGGGCTCTGCGGGCATGGAAGCAGCCCTCGCCAACCTACTGGAACCCGGCGATGTAGCGATGGTGGTGGAAAACGGCTACTTTGGCCTGCGTTTGTCAGAGATTGCTTCACGCCAGGGCGCTGAGGTTGTCACGGTCCCGGTAGAGTGGGGCCAGACAGCGTCTCCCGAGGCGGTTGAGGCTGAGTTGAAGAAGCACTCCAACGTGAAGCTGTTGGCCGCCGTGCATGCAGAGACCTCCACAGGTGTTCTGCAACCCCTGAAGGACTTGGCCAAACTAGCCCACGACAACGATGCCCTCTTCCTGGCGGACACGGTCACGTCCCTTGGCGGTTCGCCCATCAACTTCGACGAAATAGACATCGACTTCGCCTACAGCGCGACGCAGAAGTGCCTTGGGTCGCCTCCAGGGATGGCCCCGGTGGCAATCGGCCATCGTGCGTTGGAAGTCATCAAGAACCGGAAGGAAAAGCCGCGGAGTTGGTACCTGGACCTGGGCCTGCTTCTGCAGTACTGGGCCGGTGGCACCCGCGTCTACCACCACACCGCTCCTATGAGCAACATCTACGCGCTGCGAGAGTCCCTGCGCCTGGTGCTTGAAGAGGGTCTTGAGAACCGGTTTGCCCGACATCGCAAAAACGGCAGGGCCTTGAGGGCCGGCTTGGAAGCCCTTGGCCTCAAGCTGCTTGTGCCGGAAGACCGGTGCACCTACCAGCTGACCTCGGTGTTTGTGCCTGATGGCATAGAGGACGCGCCCTTGCGCCGTCGCCTGCTCGACGAGTACAAGATCGAGATTGGCGGCGGGCTTGGTCAGTTCGGCGGCAAGATGTGGCGCATCGGCCTCATGGGCGAGTCTTCAACCGCTCCCAACGTGTTGGCGCTCTTGTCTGCCCTTGAAACGCTCCTGCCGCAGTCTGGGTTTGAAGTCGCGGGTGGCGCAGGCGTGGCAGCGGCCAGCAAGAGCCTCGCTGCCGACTAGCAAGGCTGAGCCTTGATGCCTGCTCCTAACGGTTACCAAAGCCACGTAGCTAGAAAAGTAAAAGAGGGTCGCTTTAAACGGCCCTCTTCCTATTGTCGCTCTGGTTGGTCAAACCCTGGTTTTGTGGTTCTTGCGTCACGGTTTTCCACCCATACCCGTTGAATTGGAAGGCAACGCATTCTAACGTGCAGGGCAGGGTGCCGCAATCGCGGCGTGGGGTACATCGTGATGCGCGTTCAAGGACGGACCATCACATACGAAGCGGGGATATTATGGCCGATATAGTTTTGGGAGTGGCTTCTGCCCGGAGTCCAATGGTGAATCTCCCTCCGGAGCGGTGGGCAGCGCTTGGAGAGAACGACAAAAACAGGACCGGGATGCGTCGAGGCGATGGCCAGGTAGTGACCTACGATGAACTGCTCGCGTCCGCCAACCCGGCTATCGCGGCAGGCCTGACGTCAGAGATCTGGGAGTCTCAGTACGCTGCGGGACAGCGCTGTGTCTCGGACCTTGCGGATTCCCTGATGGAAGTGAATCCTGACGTTGTGCTGATGATGGGCGACGACCAGGAGGTCTTCGTCGATGGCACCAACAGACCCAGCATACTGGCCTATCGTGGAGAGACGTTCCCTACCTTTATTGCTTCTACGGTAGCGGGACAAGACTCGGAAAGGGTTGAGCAGCCTGTGGCAGTCGGTCTGACGGAGCACATCATCCGTTCCCTCGTCGATCAGGAGTTCGATGTTGCGGATTCGGTAGCGCTGTCGCTTGTTGAATCGAACGGAGATAAAGGCGGCCACGAGTTCGGCTGGGCGTACAACCGCCTAATGTCCAAACACCCTCGACCCATCGTGCCCTTCATCTTGAACGTCCACTACCCACCCAACACGCCATCGCCCAAGCGACTCTACGAGTTCGGTCGAGCAGTTCGCAAGGCCGTGCAGTCGTGGCCGGGTAACGAGCGTGTAGCAGTAATTGGCACCGGAGGGCTGTCGGTTGGTGTGCTGGATGAAGAGTTGGATAGACGCACTCTGGCGGCTATGGCTGCCCATGATGTGGAGGCCCTTGGGAATCTGAACCGTGACCGACTGCAGGGCCCCACGGGCGAAACGCTTCTATACATCGCCGCTGCCGGAGCCGCAGAGCACTTGAAGATGGAAGTCCTGGACTACGTCCCTGGATACAGGTCCCCTGCCGGGACGGGCTGCGGTATGGCGTTTGTCCGTTGGCAGTAGCACAATAACCCCACATCTAGCTAAGGAGACACCAATGACCACCAACGAAGCTCCAAGCATGGAAGATCGAGGCAAGTTCTACGCCCGCGCACTGGACGCCACAAGGGTGTTCATAGCAGGCATCAAGCCTGACCAACTCGAGGCCCCGACGCCCTGCGCGGAGTGGAACGTGAAGCAGCTGATGCAACACGTCATCTCCGGTACGATCTTCATCGAGGATATGTTCGATGGCAAGACCGTGGACGAAGTCGGCGATAAGTACTCCGGCGATCTCGTGGGTTCAGACCCGTCCGGCGCTTACAACTCAGCCGCAGATGCCGCCAAGAAAGCGATAGACAAGCCCGGTGCAATGGAGCAGACCTGCCACCTGCGTCGCGGCGATATGACCGGAGCCGCCTATGTGACAAGCATGTTCACGGACGTGCTCGTCCACGCGTGGGACGTGGCAAAGGCAACCGGCCAGGACACCAAGCTCGATCCTGAGCTGATAGCCGCGTCGTATGCAATCATGCTACCCAGGCAGGGTTCGCTCCCTGTAGAAGCATTCGGTACCGATCAGGAAATCACTGACTCGGCTGACCTCCAGACCAAGTTGCTTGGCCTGCTCGGCCGCAGCGTCGACTGGGCCCCGTAGGAATACCATGCCCTTTGCTGAGTTTTCCGACAAGCGTGTCTGGTATGAGATCAGCGGCACCGGTGAGCCGCTCATCCAGCTTCATGGCAGCGCCCTTGGCCTGAAGAACTTCTCCGCCGTCACCCCGGTGCTTGCCAAGCATGTCCAGGTTATCGACTTCGATATGGTTGGCTTCGGCGAAAGCAGCCCGGTGCCTGAGGCCTACGTGCTGGACGATTGGACAGAGGACCTCAGGGGCCTCATGGACACCCTGGGTATACAGAAAGCCAACCTCCACGGCACGTCGGCAGGAGGGTTCGTGGCCCTGCAGTTCGCTGCCCGCTATCCGGAGCGGGTGAGCAAGCTGGTCATGGTCGGGTGCATCGCACGTTACGACACTGCCCTGCGACTTGGCAGAAAGCTCTCCAAGGAGCTAGCGCTGAAGGTGGGGATGGACTCGGCAGCGGAGATGACAGCCCAGCAGGTGCTCACCCGCAACTTCCTGGATAGCCCGCAGTCGGAAGCGTTTCTGGAGAACATGCGGGCCACCTTTCGCGCAACGCCTGTCGATACCTACATCAAGATGATCGAGGCCACAGAGATTATTGACCTGGGGCCGGAATTGCAGCGCATCACAGTGCCGACATTGGTGGTGGCAGGTGAGCTTTCGCAGATGTCACCGGTGGACACCGGGCCCCTAGGTATCGGTGGTCGTGGCATCGCTGAAGGCGTGCAGAACGGCAGGCTTGAGATCATCCCAAACTGCGGCCACCTGGTGCTCATGGAACGCTTCCAGGAAGTCTGTGACGTCATTGTGGGGTTCCTGAAAGAGGATTAGTTGTTCGTTTGTTAGTGGTTATCTAGGAACAGCAATCCGCTCACAGTAATCTACCTTGGCTAAGTGCCAGGAATATGGGTCCAGGGCGTGCCCTGGGCGTGGCCTGGATGGAGAACAGCATGGTTTTACCTAGCGACCGGTTCGAGTACTCGGCGGCGGTGGATCGACCGCAAATGCGTTTGCCTGACGGTGCGCGTGTGGTGGTGTGGACCATCGTGAACGTGGAAGAGTGGGACATCCAGGAGCCCATGCCTCGCGGTGTCCTCCCTGCCCCAGGAGGCGCTACACCGATACCCGATGTGCCCAACTGGGCATGGCACGAGTACGGCATGCGGGTAGGGTTCTGGCGGTTGAAAGCTGCGCTGGACAAGCACGGCATTAAGGCCACAGCATCCATCAACGCCTCTGTTTGCCTGTCGTACCCCCGTGTGGCTGAAGCTATCCGCGATGGTGGCTGGGAGTTCATGGGCCACGGGTTCACGCAGAAGGCACTGAACCTGGTCAACGATGAACAGGCCATGATTCGACAGTCGATTGAAACCATCCGTGAGTTCACCGGTAAGCCCCCTCGAGGATGGCTTGGCCCCGGACTAACGGAGACGTGGGACACCCTTGAGATACTGGCGGGTGAGGGCATTGAGTACGTGTGCGATTGGGTGGACGATGACCAGCCCCACTCGATCATGACGGCCAACGGCCCCCTGGCGATGATCCCCTACTCGGTTGAGATCAACGACATCCCCATGATGCTGGTGCAGCACCACACCGCCGATGAGCTGTTGAACAGGGCCAAAGACCAGTTTGATCGGTTGTACCAGGAGGGTGAGCACACGGCCAAGATCATGGCCATTGCTGTTCACCCGTACGTGAGCGGCGTGCCCCACAGGATCAAGTACTTCGAGGCGATCTACGACTACATCAGCCAGCATCCGGGCGTGGTGTTCTGGACGGGTGAGCAGATACTCGACTGGTACATCGGCAACAAAAGCTAGCCAGGGCAAGCCCTCGACCTACATGACCTGGCGGTTGGCAATGGTCAGGTTCTACTAGATTCCTCCACGGCGGCCAACTTGTTTACTACCCTGATGTATAGTGATGGCATCGTCTCATGGGGGTAGTGGCAGAGGATGTTCGCTCGCCTGATCGATACATTTCCGCTATTAACTGCGCTGGTGCACCGGGATTTCCGGCTGTTCTGGGGCGGTCATACCTTTGCCGTGTCCGGCCAACAGATGGCCACCATGACCCAGATGTGGCTCATCTTCGAGCTTACAGGGTCGGCGCTCCAACTCGGCCTGCTGGGACTGGCAAGGGCCATCCCCGGAGTCGCCATGAACCTCATCGGTGGAGTGCTGGCCGACAAAGCGGACCAGCGCAAGCTCCTCATGTACTCCAACGTGGGGATGACCGCCCTTTACTTCATCCTGGCCACATTGGTGCTATCAGGCTCGTTGGAAGTGTGGCACGTGCTGGCAGTCGTCTTCGGCACCGGTGCGTTCGAGGCGTTCCAGCAACCCTCGAGGCAGGCCATCTTTCCCAACCTCATCGATCGCAAGGACATGATGAGTGCCGTAGGCCTCAACTCCACCATCCACCCCGGCACACGCATATTTGCTCCGTTGATAGCGGGCGTGCTCATAGACCAGGTGGGTATGGGGCTTGATGGCGCAGCAGCGACACTGTATCTGGTTGGCGTACTCTACTTCGCCTTCAGCATCGCCCTGTTTCGGATACACATGGCCCCGGTACAACGGGCACAGAGCAGCGGGGGCTTTCAGAGTCTGGCCCAGGGGATGCAGTACGTGGCTAACCACCGAATCTTCATGCTCCTCATCATGACCAGCTTCTCCAGCGCCATCTTCGGGATGGCCCACGTCACGCTGATGCCCGTATTCACAGAGAAACTCACTGGGGACTCCACAGGCTTCAACCTGAGTGTGCTCACCTCTGCGGGAGGCGTTGGCGGACTCGCCGGTGCGTTTTTGGCCGGCTCCCTGGGGAACATCCGCCGAAGGGGTTGGTTGATGATCGGCGGAGCGGGGAGCTTCTGCCTATCGCTTATTCTCTTCGCCATATCGCCCTTTTTCTGGCTGTTGGTCGCCTTGGAGTGGTTGGCCTCCGCTAGTAACCAGATGTTCAGCGTCACAGGGCAGGGCACTCTACACGCACTGGTGCCGGATGAGTATCGGGGTAGGGTCATGGGGTTGTGGGGCATGACCCATACAGTTGCGCAGCCCCTTGGAGGCTTGCAGATGGGTGGCATGGCGCAACTCATGAACGCGACTACCGCGTTGGTTATCAGCGCCAGCATAGGGGTAGGATTCGTGGTGTTCGGCATCGGGCGGGACGCTAGTGTGCGGAACCTGGATAGCAGCGAGATCCATGCCGC
>CAUZTE010000017.1:0-10606 GCA_963582565.1 Dehalococcoidia bacterium
CCGCAAGTCAGTTCCAGACATATGGCAGGACTCGTCTTGCAGGAGTATCATGCAGGTGCATTTTTGCAGGGTATCTGCGCAGCCGCATGGAACGCGGAAGGAGACTACAAATGGACATCGCAAAACTTTCCAGCATAGCCAAGGCCCTGGTAACACCGGGGAAGGGTATTCTTGCCGCGGACGAGAGTTCCGGCACCATCAAACGCCGATTTGATTCCATCAACACGGAGAGCACGGACGACAAGCGTCGAGATTACCGCGAGATGCTCTTCCGCACCGATGGCGTGGACGCCTACATCAGCGGCGTCATCCTCTACGACGAGACAATTCGACAAGATGCTGCCAATGGCACCCCCATGGTGAAGGTGCTATCCGACCGTGGCATTATTCCCGGCATCAAGGTGGACAAGGGCACCCAACCCCTCGCAGGCGCTCCGAACGAGCTGGTCACAGAAGGCCTTGACGGTCTGGCTGCGCGACTCGATGAGTACGCATCCCTAGGCGCAGGGTTCGCCAAGTGGCGGGCGCTCTTCAACATCGGAGAGGGTGCACCCTCGGCATACTGCATCGATGTGAACGCTCACGCCCTCGCGAGGTACGCAGCCCTCTGCCAACAGGCGGGCATCGTTCCTATCGTGGAGCCCGAGGTGTTCATGGAAGGCGACCACAGCATTGAAACGTGCTACGCCGCCACCAAGTCGGTCTTACTTGAGGTGTTTGCCCAACTCGAACGACAGGGCGTCGCACTCGAGGGGATGCTGCTGAAGCCCAACATGGTGGTCTCCGCATCGTCGGCCTCCAACCGAGCCAACGCCCAGGTAGTCGCCGAAATGACCGTCGACTGCTTCAAGCGCACCATCCCCGCCGCAATGCCGGGCATCGTGTTCCTCTCCGGCGGCCAGAGCGACGACGAGGCAACACTCAACCTGAACGCCATCAACGTGGAAGCCGCCAAGGTTGGCGCGCCGTGGACGATCAGCTATTCGTTCGGCCGAGGCCTTCAAGCCGCTCCGCTCAAGGCATGGTTGGGCAAGGTGGAGAACGTTCCCGCAGCCCAGGCAGCGTTCAACCACCGAGCATCACTGACCAGCGCGGCCCAGCAGGGCAAGTACACACCGGACATGGAGAAGCAGGCCGCCACCAGGGTTTAACCCTGGACCCAAGTGCCTGACGGTTACCCAATGGAGTTGAAATAAAGAAAAGAGGGCCGCTTAATGCGGCCCTCTTTTTATGTTTCACTATATTCCAGCCCCATCAGGGAGCCTGGGTGCCCCGATATGTCGGGCCTAGTCCTGGAAGCGGATTTTGTCCAGTCGAGCGAAGTCATGGATGGAATCGATCCAACGGACTGTCCCGCTGCGGGATCGCATCACCAGCGACTGGGTCTGCGCGCCGCCGTCCACGAACGTAACGCCTTTGAGGAAGTCGCCCGTGCTGGCTCCAGTAGCGGAGAAGAAGACGTCCTCGCCACCCACCAGTTCGCGGGTATCGTAAATCTTGTCCAAATCGACGCCATCAGCAAGGGCCTGCTTCTTTTCATCTTCATCGCGAGGCCACGCCTTACATAGAATCTCGCCGCCGATGCATCGGATGGCCGCTGCCGTCAGCACAGCCTCGGGGGAGCCGCCGATGCCGAACAGCATATCCACGCCCTGTCCCGGCAGCGCCGCCTGGATACCGCCGACGATGTCGCCGTCCGTAATGAGCTTGATGCGTGCGCCCGCAGCCCTGATCTCGTCCATGATTTCTTTGTGTCGAGGCCTCTCCAGCACAACCACCGTGAGGTTCTTCACCTTGCGGCCCTTGGCCTTGGCCACCTTCTCAAGGTTCTCGGTCACACTGGCGTTGATATCGATGGCGCCTACGGCGTCGGGGCCCACAGCAATCTTGTTCATGTAGAAGACGTTGCCGGGGACGTTCATGGTGCCTCGAGCAGACAGCGCGACAACAGCCACAGCGCCCGGCAGCCCCTTGGACAGCAGCGTCGTGCCATCGATGGGGTCTACAGCGATGTCCACCTCCGGCGGCTCACCGTTGCCGATACGCTCACCGTTGTAGAGCATAGGCGCCTCGTCCTTCTCGCCCTCGCCGATGACCACAATGCCATCCATGGACACGAAGCCCAGGCTGTAGCGCATGGCGTCCACGGCGGCCTGGTCCACCAGTTCCTTGTCGCCCATGCCCATGTAACGGACAGACGACATGGCGGCCGCCTCCGTGACGCGGACAAGCTCCATTGCAATGTTTCGCTCTATCGGTTGACGGGCACGTTGAGTGGCCATGACTCACCTCCGGTATTTTGGGGCAGCGCGATTATATCACCAGGGCAAGGCTGAGCCTTGACTCTAGCTCCTGACGGTTACCTAACTACGTTGAGAATCATTATTCGTCGTTGTTCGTAGCGAGTTGTTGGAGTTCATACAACTTGTTCAACGCCTCCAACGGCGTCATGTCGGTGATGTCCAGCTTGTTCAACTCCTCTTTGAGCGCGCTGTCTACAATCTCGCTATCCGCGAAAGGCCAGAGCGAGAGTTGCGGCACATCTGCTCCTTGAGATGCCGTAGCCTTCCCGGCGGGTTCAGCACCAGCTTCGAGGTCGTCAAGCAACTCCCATGCTCGCTTCACCACGGGCTGCGGTAGTCCGGCCAATCGCCCTACGTGTACGCCGTAGCTCTTATCGGCGCCGCCAGGCACGATGCGATGCAGGAAGGTCACATGCCCACCCTCTTCAACCACAGACACGTTGAAGTTGACCGTCTTCGGCAGGTAATCCGCCAGTGCCGTCAATTCGTGGTAGTGGGTGGCGAACAACGTCTTGCAGCCCAACTTCGGGTGGCTGTGAAGGTACTCGGCCACTGCCCTTGCGATGGCCAGGCCGTCGTAGGTGCTGGTACCGCGACCTATCTCATCAAGGATCACCAGGGATTTCGGTGTGGCGTGATGCAGGATGGCAGCGGTCTCCACCATCTCCACCATGAACGTCGATTGCCCCGTAGCCAGGTCGTCCTGTAGCCCCACGCGAGTGAAAATGCGGTCTACGAGGCCTAATCGAGCCGAGTCAGCAGGCACAAAGCTGCCCACCTGCGCCATGAGCGTGGTGAGGGCCACCTGCCGAATGTACGTCGATTTACCCGCCATGTTCGGCCCCGTCAGCATCATCAACGATGCTCCATCGCCGCCCAGGGTGATGTCGTTGGGGACGAAGGTACCGGAGGGGATGACACGTTCCACCACAGGATGCCTACCGCCAACGACCTCCATCGCGCCGTCGTCCGTGAGTGTCGGACGGACATAGCCGTGTCTGGAAGCGACATCCGCCAGGCTGCAGAAGAAGTCCACCTGAGCCAGTGCTGCAGCCGTCCCAAGGATACGTCCAGCCTCATCGCTGACCTGTCGACAGACTTGCCGGAACAGCGCACTTTCCAGCTCGATAAGCCGCTCATCTGCGTTGAGGATCAACGCCTCGTATTCCTTCAGTTCCGGGGTGATAAACCGCTCTGCATTGACCAGCGTCTGCCGCCGGATGTACTCCTCCGGAACCTTGTCCAAGTGGGCATTTGAGACCTCCAGGAAGTACCCGAAGACCTTGTTGTAGCCCACCTTCAATGTGTTGATTCCGGACCGCTCCCGCTCCTGTCTTTCCAGCCCTGCGACGTATTCTTTAGCGTCACGTGACGCCACACGAAGACCATCCAGTTCAGTGGAGAACCCTGGTCGTATGACACCAACCTGACTCCCTACGGCTCCAGCTTCATCGTGGATAGCCTGAGCAACCACTGTGACAACATCGCCACAGGGTTGGAGAATGTCACAAATCCAGTTTGTCACATCGCCGCCATCAGATAGGAGACGTAGCAATTCAGGTACGGATTCAAGGCTGTGACGTAATGCCACTAGCTCACGGGGAAATGCCACGCCGGATCGGACGCGATTCACCAGCCGTTCAAGGTCGCTCACGCTACCAAGAAGCTTGGACACATCCTCACGCCTGATGCTGCTCGAGTTGAACCAATCCACCACGTCGAGTCGACGCTCCAACTCCGCTTTATCGAGCAACGGTTGGCCCAACCAGCGACGCAGCAATCGGCCCCCCATGGGCGTCTGAGTTCGGTCAAGAATGTCCACCAAAGCAGTGCCGCCACCAAACCGTCCGGCGTTGAAGAGTTCCAGGTTGCGACGGGTCTGGGGATCCAGGGTCATGTACCGGTCAGGGGTGTAGGTGTTGAGTGATGTCAGCTGGGATATCGCGCCCTTCTGGGTGTCCTGAAGGTAGGCAAGCAAGCCACCTGCAGCCTGGCTAGCAAGGGGGAGCCCCTCACAGCCAAAAGCCTCCAGGGTGCTGACTTTGAAATGCTCCAACAGGGTGCGCCTTGCCGGGTCTTTCCCAAACATCCCAGGCTCAAATGACGTCACAGAAGGACCTCTAGCGTCTGCCCTGGTATCCCTCATCGCTCCAATGATGCTCTCAATGTCCAAGCCTTCGGGTACCAGTATCTCGGCGGGCGTGAGACGCTCCAACTCCAGGGCCAGGCTCAGCAACGGAAGCTGGGTTGTGGCGAACTCCGCGGTAGTGATATCGGCGTAGGCCAGGCCGGCTTCATCGCCCTTGACCACCACGGCTGCCAGATAGTTGTTGGCTTTCTCGTTCAGCAGTGACGGTTCCACGACCGTCCCCGGCGTCACAATCCGCACCACCTCACGGTCGACTAGCCCTGGGCCCGGGGTAGGCTCGCTGACCTGCTCACAGATGGCGACTTTATAACCGCGTTTGATGAGGCGAGCCAGATACGATTCAAGGGCATGGGCAGGGACACCGGCCATGGGTACTCGCCCCGCGTTCCCCATCTCGCGACCGGTCAGGACAATCTCCAGCACTTCCGCAGACGTTCGAGCGTCATCGTCGAACGTCTCGTAGAAGTCGCCCAGGCGAAAGAGGACGATGGCGTCAGGGTTCTGCGCCTTGATGTCCAGGTACTGACGACGCAGCGGTGAAGGCTCATCGGAGCCTTTGCTGGCCTCGTCGGAACCTTGGCTGACACCTGGATTTTGGGGGGTTATCTTGGTCGCCTTTGGCACAGAGTCACCTTACGCTGTACTTTAGCTATACGGGGAGTGCGGGGTCATGATAACGCGAGGGTTTCAAAGTAGCCACGGAATTGGGGCTATATATCCACGGATTTCGATCACGATGCAGGCCACGGTCTTCATTGCGATGTTTGCCGTTCTGGGTATCCTCTCCATTGGCGCGGCAACACAAAGTTCCTTTGATGGCGACCTGTACGTTACCCGAAGCGTTCAAGCGCTGCCGTCCGCGGTCTGGCCATGGGTCATGGAAACTGCCAGCTACATAGGCAACGGCCCTATCCTGGTGACGGGCGCAGTCACGTTGCTTGCCCGATTCCTCTACAGAAGGCAGACACCGGAGTGCCTGTTGGTGGTTGCAGGAACGTTGAGTACGCCGCTAGCAATGGCACTGAAGGTACTGATAGGTAGAGAGCGTCCGTCAGCAGAAACTGTGAATGTCTGGAAGCAACTCAGCGACCTGAGCTTCCCAAGTGGGCATGCCTTCACATCGGTTATCGCGTTCGGGTTGCTGTGCTACCTGGCACCTAGGCAATCATGGCATGTCACGGGTGTACCTTGGCGCCCACTGGACCAGCGATGTGGTTGGTGGCGTTCTCTTTGGTGGGCTGACACTGGAGGTGATCATAGCGGCGCATTCTTGGTGGTCACGGCGAGGCGAGGCAACAGAAGGCAGTTAGCTCAGGCTACGTGTCACCGGCCTTCAGCTTTTCCAGATAGGCGATGTCTTCCTTGCTGAGATCTGCAGTTTCAAGCAGGTCAGGTCGACGCTCATAGGTGCGTTTCAACGATTGCTGTCGACGCCACTTGCCCACGGCACCATGATCGCCCGACAAAAGTATGTCGGGAACCGATTCACCGCGATACTCGGCGGGCCTCGTGTATGCCGGGCCTTCGAGCAACCCCGTGGCGAACGAGTCGTCGACTGCCGACATATCGTCGCCAAGGACTCCGGGGAGCAACCGCGCTACTGCATCCACTATCACCATCGCCGGTAACTCTCCGCCTGTGAGCACGTAATCGCCAATCGATATGCTGTCGGTGGCAAGGGCTTCGACACGGGCGTCCACACCTTCATAGTGTCCACAGATGAACACCAATGCATGATGCTGCGATAGCTCCTGGGCGATGGCCTGGGTAAAGGGCCTTCCTTGTGGTGTGAGCAGGATTACGGGCGTGTCACCTCCCTCCACAGAACCCACTTCAGTTATAGCCGCCTCTACCGCTTCAAACAGGGGTTCTGGCTTCATAACCATCCCTTGGCCGCCACCGAAAGGCGTGTCGTCAGCCGTGTGGCGCTTGTCATGGGTGTAATCGCGGATATTGTGCAGGTGGATGGAGATGTGGTCCCGTTCCTGGGCACGTTTCAGCATGCTTTCGCTGAAGGGGCCAGCGAACATATCGGGGAAGAGTGTCAGGATGGCAATGTCCATACTGCTACTCCTGACCCTTGCCCTGGGGGTGCTGCTGAGTCGGCCCCTGCATGGTCTCTATTGCATGGGGGAGAAGGGGGAGAAGCAACGCCAAGCACTCACGGACTGCTTTGGGGCTGCCGGGCAGATTCACGATGAGACAACTGCCACGGGTTCCCGCCACACCACGACTGAGGTAGGAGAGTGTCGTCTTTTCCGCAGTCCCGGCACGCATATATTCTGAGAGGCCTGGAGCCTGACGTTCCAGCACCTCAAGTGTCGCCTCAGGCGTAATGTCTCTTGGGCCGAAACCGGTGCCGCCGGTGGTCAGGATCAGATCGACTTTTTGAGACCAAAGTTGCAACCAATCAACAATTGTGGCGTGATTGTCCGGGACAACCTCCCGGATTTCCAACTGGAATCCGGCAGCAGTTGTCATCTCCACAATGGCCTGGCCGCTGGCGTCTTCACGCTCACCCTTTGCACCCATGTCACTCGTAGTTAGAACACCTACAGTGAACACTTCATTCCGCCCTTAATGCATAGTCTTGCTCGAGACCAATGATAGCACGCAAAACGAGATACCCAGCCTAAAAGTTCCGCTGATTTCTTTTTACTTGTTTAAGAAATTGCTTAAACAAGGGCTTGACAAACTTTTGGGATACCTCTATAAAGTATGTCATCTGGCCTCCACCCCCTCAAGGCAGAACTTGTAATTGGCCGGGTGAGACGTTAAAAAGTGACGCCACATAAAGCGGAACAACCACCAGTGCATCATACGCCGGTGCTTCTTGCAGAGGTGCTAAGTGCGCTAGAGATTGTTCCGGCAGGCGTCTATATAGACTGCACGGTGGGTGAGGGTGGCCACACAGAGGCTATCCTCAATGCCGACCCTGGATGCCGCGTCCTGGGGCTTGACCGAGATGTCTCGGCCTTAGCAACAGCGCGAATCAGGCTTGCACCCTTCGGTGACAGATTCAGGCTAGCCAACGTTTCTTACGCCTTTATGGTTGAGGAAGCGAAGGAGCACGGGTTCTTCCCCGCGGACGGGGTACTGATGGACCTGGGCATCTCAAGCCTGCAGCTGGCAGAAGAAGGACGAGGGTTTAGTTTCCAACGGGATGATCCGCTAGACATGCGGTTTGGCCCTGAGGGCGAGACCCTGGCGGAGGATGTGGTGAACCACTACTCCGAACGAGCTCTGGTGACAATCCTCCAGGAATTCGGTGAAGAACCCAGGGCAAGGCGCGTTGCCAAAGCCATTGTGCGGAGCAGGCCTCTCAGGACCACAGGCGAACTGGCCAAGGTGGTGGAAGAGGTGTTAGGGCGATGGGGACGGATTCATCCGGCAACCAAAACGTTCCAGGCAATCCGCATAGAGGTGAATCAGGAACTCAAGACCTTGCACACAGGACTGGCAGCGGCCGTAGAAGTCCTGAAGCCGGGAGGGAAACTGGTAGTCATCAGTTACCACTCCCTGGAAGACCGCGAGGTCAAGGTGACAATGCGTGAGTCCCCCGTGCTGAGAGTCATAACAAAAAAGCCGATTCCCCCCTCCCAAGAGGAGGTTCGAGTAAACCCAAGAAGTCGGAGTGCTCGCATGCGAGTGTCCGAGCGGTTGGATGGAGGCTTATAAGTCTCCAAGTAGATAGGAACCGAGGATATAGGGGTGCTGGCCACATCAAACAGGTACCCCTCCAAGGCCTGGCCACGCGGACGGCAATAGAGACCGCCAACGTCTTAAAACCGGTCCCGCCCCTCGGCTAGTGCCCCTATATCCGGCGGTTTCCAAGGGTTCCAGAGTCAAATGAATCGCTCACCCGTCCTGAGGAATCGGGGCAGGGATGAGGCAGTTGAACCACTGACCTTCCGGGGCAACCCCGTGCAAGGTAAGAAAGGGACACGATATGACTAAGGACATCGTGCACACAGCAATCGATGTCGGCACATCCAAGGTTTCCACCCTCATTGGTCATCGTCATGCGAATGGCGATGTTGATGTGCTTGGCGTTGGCCTTGCCCCCTCTGCAGGTCTGCGTAAAGGCGTTGTGGTCAACATCCAGGAAGCCCAAGAGGCTATCCACAACTCCGTTGCAGAGGCCAGACGATCTGCCGGCGTTAGCCCGTCCTCTGCCTACGTGAGCGTCTCCGGAAGCCACATTGAGGTCTTTCCTCGATGGGGTTCTCTTCGCTCGTTGATGTACAACTCGCCGCTATCACCCTCGGAAATCGACCGAGCGGTGGATGCTGCATATCCTGCCGAGTTGCCACCCGAGAACCAGGTGCTCCACCTCATCCCCCGGCTCTATGCCGTTGATGGGCTGAAAGGCGTACGCAATCCCGTGGGGATGCACGCTCAACGCCTAGATGTGGAGACCTTGTGCATCGTGGGGCAGACTGCACCCATCCAGAACCTGGTCACTGCCGTTGAGAACACCAAGGTGAATGTCCGTGCTCTTGTGGCCACTCCTGTTTCCACGGGGGAGGCCGCCCTTACCAGGGATGAGAAGGAGATGGGCGTCACGCTGGTGGACATCGGCGGAGGGGCAACCACTATCTCTGTCTATCAGCAAGGGGCGCTCTGGAACGCCGCTGTGCTTCCACTGGGTGGCTACCAGTTCACCACTGACCTGGCTGTTGCCCTGAACACCCCGTACGACACCGCCGAAGAGGTGAAGCTGCGCCACGGTCAAGCTTCACTGGACACTATTGATGACGAGAACGTAGAGATCCAGGCCTTTGGCGATCGCCGAACGGTCCGGGTTGAGCGCAAGGTCATCTCTCGCTACCTCCACGATCGAGCGGAGGAGTTGTTCCGACTTGTTGGAATGAAGGTCAAAGGATTCGGATTCCCCGCACTGCCCCCTGCAGGCATCGTCCTGACTGGCGGTGGCGCAAACCTCCCCGGCATTGAGCGGGTAGCCCGCCGCATTCTGGGGACTCCCGTGCGCACAGCCGGACCGGAGGGGCTCAATGGCCTACCAGAAGGGATGATAGACCCCGCATACGTAGCCACCGCCGGGACGCTCCTCTGGGGAACCCGCCACCTGGCATCGATAGACTCCGTCCGTAAGGAGGAGCGCAGACTGAATAAAAATAGCGGCTATGCTCAGAACACCACAGGTCCGTTGAGCTGGATTCGAGAGCGTGTAAGAAAAGTAGCCCTCTAAGAAATTAGCCCTATTACGGGCTCATAAGTCTCCGGCACACAGTGCCGTGATGTAGATGGAAGGAGAATACCCATGGCAGATTTCCCGTACCAACCAAGCGAGTTCTCAGGAAACCACACCGCACCACTCATTAAGGTGATTGGTGCTGGCGGAGGCGGCTCAAACGCCGTCAACCGCATGTTCCGGACCCCAATCCCCGGAGTGGAATATATCGTAGTCAACACGGACTCCCAGGCCCTTCAGCGTTGCGAGACCCCCATGCGCATACAAGTGGGTGAGCGTCTTACACGAGGGTTGGGCGTTGGCGGCGACCCGGAGACCGGCCGTCTAGCGGCAGAGGAAAGCCGGGAGCACCTTACAGAGCTTCTCAGAGGCGCAGACATGGTCTTCGTCGCAGCGGGTATGGGCGGCGGCACAGGCACCGGCACAGCTCCCATCATCGCTGAGATCGCCAGAGAGGCCGGAGCACTGACAGTGGGCGTCGTTACCAAGCCCTTCTCCTTTGAAGGAACGCAACGTCGCAAGCTGGCTGAGGACGGGGTGCATCGACTAAAGGATAAGGTTGACTCACTCATCGTCATTCCGAACGACCGCCTCACCGCTATCAGCGATGAACAGGTCACTATGTCCAGCGCCTTCGCTCTGGCCGACGATGTGCTCCTGCAGGCGGTACAGTCCATTGCAGAGCTCATCACCGTCCCGGGTGAGATTAACCTGGACTTTGCAGACGTGAAGACCGTCATGTCCCACGCAGGCCCCTCATGGTTGGGCATCGGCGTAGGAAGCGGAGAGAAGAGAGCAATGATGGCAGCCAAGGCTGCTGTGGCTTGTCCACTCCTGGAGGTATCCATTGAGGGGGCCAAGGGTGTGCTCTTCAACATCACCGGCGGCGAAAACCTCACGTTGAGCGAGGTTCAGACCGCAGCAGACACCATCAGCGAA
>CAUZTE010000018.1:0-10606 GCA_963582565.1 Dehalococcoidia bacterium
ATCTATCCTTTCACAACCATAGACACCAAGACCGGTAGGGTCATCGGTTCAACGCGCTTCGGCGACATACAATTTTGGAATTGGCCGGAAGGCAGCAAGTATCAACGGGGTGAGCATCTACCGGACGCGGTGGAAATTGGTTGGACGTGGCTTGCGCCCGATGCCCAGCGGACTGGCGTGAATACCGAGGCAAAACTTCTCATGCTGACCCTTGCCTTTGAATCATGGAACGTCCACAGAGTCCGCCTTAGGACTGATTCACGCAATGAACGTTCGAGCAATGCTATCGAGCGGTTGGGCGCACGGTTTGACGGGGTAGTTCGGGCAGACTCTGCCGCATTCGATGGCGAAATTCGAGATACAGCCATCTATTCGATAGTAGATTCCGAGTGGCCCGACGTTAAGAATGGACTAGCTAAACGCCTGAGCGTTTAAACGCCCGGTGTTAGACCTTGGCGGACATGGCTTCCTTGGCCGCCGCAGTAATAATCTCCAGAGCCTCTTCTACGTCCTCACCGTTGATGCCCCAGTGGGTCACCATGCGGAAACGGGGCGCAGCTCCAGATATCTTCAACCCGCGCTCGTTCACCTTCGCCAGGAACTCTGCTCCCGAGCCACCCTGCCACTCAAAGAAGACGATGTTCGTCTGAATAGATGCGGGATCGATTGCGATTCCAGGTATTCCGGCCAAGCCCTTCGCAAGTCGCTGTGCGTTCTCATGGTCCTCAGCCAACCGGGGCACCATCTGCTCCAGCCCAACGATGCCCGCTGCTGCAAGTACGCCGACCTGCCGCATGCCGCCGCCCAGCGTCTTGCGCCACTTGCGAGCACGCTCGATGAACTCGAACGAGCCGCAGAGGGCTGAGCCTATGGGGGCGCTGAGACCCTTGGAGAAGCAGAAACTGACGGAGTCTACTTCTGCGGTCAAGTCGCTCGCCGTTACACCCAGTGCAACAGCCGAGTTGAATATCCTTGCTCCATCCAGATGGACGGGCAGGCCGTGATTGTGGGCAACGTCTGCTACAGCCTTGGTATCAGCAGCCGTCAGCACCGCGCCGTTGCACCGGTTCTGCGTGTTCTCAAGGGCTACCAGGCCGGTTGGGGAGATGCCCGCTCGATATGCCCGGATGGCGGCTTCAACGTCTGCGGGGTTCAATCGACCGCCTGCATCGTTGGGGACTGTTCGGAGTAACGTGCCTGCGACTGCTGCGCTGCCCGCCGATTCGTGCCACAGGATGTGTGCCTCAGTGCCAAGGATGACTTCATCGCCGCGGTTGCACCAGCCAAGGATGGCTAGGAGGTTTCCCATAGTGCCGCTGGATACGAAAACCGCAGCTTCCTTACCCATGCGCTCTGCTGCCATGGCTTCAAGCTTTTGCGCCGTAGGGTCATCGCCAAGAACGTCGTCGCCCAACTCGGCTTCAACCATAGCCCGGCGCATCTCCGGCGTTGGGTGGGTCACAGTGTCGCTTCGGAGGTCAATAGTCGTCATGGCACGCTCCAATGTTGTTTGATTATCACCATTCTACGCCTTGCCCCGTGATGGTGGCAGACCTGAGGGGTTTATGAACAGGGTACTCCAACCCAATCAAGCGCGAACGATACTGTATTACTTGTAGAGGAATAGCTTGTTTCCATGATTCCGCATAAACCGGCCTACACATAAAATCTAACAGAGTGCGTGGATCACTTAAACACTACCTGGGAGAATCCCTCCGTGGCTGAACATCCAACATGCCAACACAACCACCGCGTTGAGATTGACCAAACATCACGTGAACAGATTGAGCCGAAGTTTGACGACATTGATCCTTCAGCCGGCTTTAAGTTTGATGCCAATGGCCAGCTACAGAATTCCCCCTCAAACCTGACGCTCGCCGGAGCAACGTTGTTCGATTGGTGCGCGGACTGCAACCACATCCTGGTGAAGTGGGATATGGGTGGGTCGCCATTCGAAACAGCTTTTTACGATGAAGAGGTAGCAGAAAGTCTTTTGAAGAAGTTCGGGCCGTCCGCCGGGACGTGTCAGCACCAGCACAAGATCGGTATTGATGTGCCGACTCGAGAGGTGATAGAGCCGAACTTGAAGGGCCTGGACATCTCCATGGGTTTCAGGCCTATTGGCGCAAGCCAGCTTCGGGAGAGAAACCAAAAAATAAAGGTCACAGATGCCAGGATGCACTTCTGGTGTGCAGACTGCTCGCACATCATCGTTACCTGGGACATCAGTGGGAGTCCTGTGGATGCGGCTTTCTACGATAAGAAGTCCACAGCCACCTTGCTGGAGAAATTTGCTCCTACACCTACTTAAAGGCTATAGAATTCCTTTGCGTTATCGTGAGTTATCTTCTGTCGCATAGCAGGGTCCAGGCTGGCCATCTCTTTGTCCAGAATGGCTACGGAGTTCGGCCACGTGCTGTCCGGATGCGGGTAGTCAGACGCCCACATCATGTGCCCCTCGCCAAAGAAGGGGATCAAGTTCAGCCCAACAAGGTCCTGCTGATACGTGGCCCAGACCTGCTTTTTGAATACCTCGCTCGGGAGCTTCGTCAGATTGAAGTCAGCCGGCATCTTTCCTTCTAGCACGCGGTTGTAGCGGAAGTCCATCTCCTGTACCTGGAATGGGATCCAGCCGGTGCCTGATTCTGCCAGGACGAGTCTTAGGTGGGGGTGCCTCTCAAGGATGCCGTAGGAAAGTAGGCCGATGAAGGGCTGAAGGAAGACGGTTGCACCATCTCCCAGCCCCATGCCGAAGCCGGGTTTGCGTACCTCAGCCCCGGGCTCCGGTGTCGCTGTCTCTGCGAATGCTGCTGCGCGAACCGGACCGCCGACATGGTAGTTCACGACGATGTCATTGGCCTCTGCTGCGGCCCAGAACTTGTCCCATGCAGGCTGATACATGGCTGCGGTGACGGTTCCCACCAGGAAGTTGACCTGCTTGATACCCATACCGGCACATCGCAAAAGTTCGTTGGTGGAGCCATCGGGGTCGTCCGGGAGCATCTGGGCGACGATACGGAAGCGGTCAGGTGCAGACCTTTCGAATTCAGCAGCCCAATCGTTGTAGGCTTGTATGACAGCTACGCCAAGTTCCTTATCTTTCATGTGCATGCCGAAGATGGGCGGGTACATCACTGAGAATCTGACGCCGTCCCGATCCATGTCCTCAAGTCGGAGGTTCGTAGTTGTCGGCCTGATACCGAAGTTGCCGCTGAACGCGACTCGATCCAACGCTACTTTGATGCGGTTCTGCTCTTGCGCCCATTTGCCGCCACGCCAATCGCCCCAGGTTGCGCCCTCACATACCCACATGTCTTTCCCGTTCTTTTCCTCGACGCGAGGGCCCCTGTCTTTCAACGACGCTGGTAGTCGTTCCAAAAACAGGTCTGCTGGAAGGTACCCAAGATCGATGTGGTCGTCTGCAGAAATCATCATTTCAGCCATTATTGCTGCTCCTTACGGTAGTGTGGGCGTGATAAGTGTACCAAATGCAGGCAGGGCTTGCCCTGCACCCACGAGCCTGCCGGCTACCAAAGTAAGATGAATGATGGCAATCAGAGATACCGTTCGCCCTGAGCTTGTCGAAGGGTTGAGCACTAAGGGTCTCTAATGGGATGGGTTTTTGATACAATCTAACGAGTTGTCTGTAACCCACAACCATGAGGGATGAATGCCGACCGTCGACGAACTTCGCAAAAGTTACTTAGATTTCTTTCAGGAGCGGGGCCATCTGCTGGTGCCAAGCTCATCGCTCATACCCGCAGGAGATCCCACACTCCTGCTCACCACAGCGGGCATGGTGCAGTTCAAGCCGTACTTTCTTGGCGAGGCGTCTGCACCACGGAACAGGATGACCTCCTCACAGAAGTGTTTCCGTACAACGGACATCGATGTGGTGGGCGATCACAAGCACCTGACCTTCTTTGAGATGTTGGGCAACTTCTCTGTGGGCGATTACTTCAAGCAGGAAGCCATCGATTACGCGTGGGAGTTCATTACCAAGTACATGAAGCTGGATACGGAGAAGCTCTTTGTCACGGTCTATACGGACGATGACGAGGCTGCTGCGATGTGGCAGGCCAGCGCCGGCACCCCCGATGAACGGCTGTACCGCTACGGCAAGAGCGATAACTGGTGGGGCCCGCCAGGTGCGGAAGGCCCCTGCGGACCCTGTTCTGAGATTCACTACGATTTTGGTGAGCATTTGGGTTGTGCGCCCATAGCCAGCCCTGCTGAGATTGCTGCGTGGATTGAAGCGGGAATGAAGCTTGAGGACCAGCCGGGCTGCCACCCCAACTGCGATCGCTGTGAGCGGTTTGTGGAGATGTGGAACCTGGTATTCATGCAGTTCTTCCAGGATCAGGCCGGTGAGATGACTCCACTGCCCAAACCCAACATCGATACGGGGATGGGTCTGGAACGGGCGGCGGTCATCGTGCAGGGCGTCAGCAACGTGTACGACACAGACCTCTATCAGCCCATCATAGGCAAGGTTGGCGAGCTGGCTGGCGTGAAGTACGGCGCCGAACACGACACTGACGTTTCGCTACGAGTTGTAGCTGAACACACCCGGGGCGCGACCTTCCTCATCAGCGACGGCGTGATTCCTGGCAACGAGGGCCGTGGCTATGTGCTGCGTCGCCTCATCCGACGTGCTGTCAGGTACGGTCGCAAGCTGGGCCTCACGGAGCCGTTTTTGACTAGTGTGTCTGAAGTTGTGATAGAGCGAATGAAGGGAGCCTACCCGGAGCTTGAGCAAAACCAGGAGTTCATCTTGAAGATGCTTGGTGGTGAGGAATTGCAGTTCGGGCGAGTGTTGGAGCAAGGCCTCGGGATTATCGAGGAAGCACTCTCAGCTAGTAATGGAAGCAGCAATGATGGTGTGCTTTCAGGCACTTTGGCGTTTACGTTGTATGACACCTACGGGTTCCCCGTTGAGGAGACCGCTGAGATAGCCCAGGAACACGGCCTCACCGTGGACATGGAGGGGTTTGAACGTGAAATGGCGGCCCAGCGTGAACGCGCCCGGGCCGGCGCTGGAAACAAGTTCGGTGGTGGTGGAGAAGCCAAGATATTCAAGTACCGCGACCTGGGGGCAGGTAAGGTGAGCTTCGTGGGCTACGAACAACTTAAGGCACAGACAGAGGTCGTCGCGCTGCTAACTCTCGACGGCGATGCAATCGACGAGGCAAAGGCCGGCGATGAAGTGGAAGTGGTGATACGAGAGACGCCCTTCTACGCAGAAGGCGGTGGCCAGGCAGGCGATGCAGGGACAATCCTATCGCTTAAGGGCCACATCGACATTGAGGACACGCAGACGCCGCTTGAGGGGCTCATCGTCCACAAGGGGCGTGTACGCAGCGGCGTCATGAAGGTTGGGGAAGAGGTAGAGGCCAGGGTCGATCGGGAGCGCCGGTTGGACATCGCCCGGAACCACTCGTCCACGCACCTGCTCCACGAAGCGCTGCGTCGCGTGCTCGGCTCCCACGTCCGGCAAGCTGGGTCGTCGGTGTCGCCGGAGCGGCTGCGGTTCGACTTTACGCACATACAGGCAATGTCGCCCGATGAACTCCATGAGGTGGAGCGACTGGTGAACGAGCAGGTACGCCGCAACGTCGCGTCCGTGAAGAACGAACTGACATACACAGAAGCGCTGGATGCCGGGTATCTGGCCTTCTTCGGCGACAAGTATGGCGAGACCGTCCGTGTGGTGGATATGGGCGTCAATGACCCGGACGAGGCGAATACCGCGCCATTCAGCAGGGAAGTCTGCGGCGGCACACACCTGGATAGCCTGGGCGAGGTGGGCCTCTTCCTCATAACATCGGAGAGTTCCATAGGCTCCGGGATACGCCGGGTTGAGGCGGTCACGGGCCGATCTGCCGCTACCATGGCTCGAAGCAACATTACAGCCTTGGACGACTTGGCCCAGAGCTTGGAAGCCACGCCGGCAGAGATAGCAGCCCGGATTGAGACATTACAATCACAGCTTGATACAGAACGCCGTCGAGCGGAGTCGCTTGAACGCCAAAACGCCCTGTCTCAGGCTGGCGACTTACTCACTCAGGTGCAGCAGGCCAACGGAGTGAACGTGCTGGTGGCCAGCGTGGCAGCGGCATCGGCAGACATGCTGCGTGAGATGGGCGATCACCTACGGGACAAGATGGGGAGCGGTGTGGTGGTGTTGGGTGCTGTGATGAACGACCGTCCATCCCTGGTGGCTATGGTTACACAGGACATGGTGGATAAGGGGCTGGATGCAGTGGCGCTAGTGAAGGAAGTTGCTGCGGTCATCGGCGGCGGCGGCGGCGGCAGGCCCACCCTTGCCCAGGCTGGCGGTTCCAAGCCCGAAAAGATGGATGAGGCGCTGGCTACGGTGTCCGGGCTGGTAAGTAAAGCGATCTCTAAATAGTAATAATCCCATGTGAGGCACCAGGACTTAGTCCTGGACCTATATGCCTGACGGTTACTCAATAAGGTTACTCTTATAGGCAGTCACCTCAGAATCTTTAGCTGACTAGAGGGAGTGGATGACAGAAGGCAGTTTCCCAACAGAGGGCATGGAGCTGACGCGTATCCTGGTGGTCAGTGAAATGGGGCAGTCGCTGTCTTTCTATCGCGATGTGTTGGGCGCAACGGTATTCAGGGAGTACGGCGGCATGTCTGTGGTGCTCTCTTTTCTGGATAATTGGCTGTTGCTGGTCACAGGCGGTGGCCCGACACCCGACAAGCCCACAGTGACCTTTGCTCCACCTACGGATCCTGATAACGTGAGCGCAGCGTTCACCATCCGGGTTCCCGACTGCATGGCAGCCTACGACGTGTTGAAGTCGAGAGGCGCAGAGTTCCTAACGCCGCCGGTGTCATCGCAATGGGAGACGTGGGCTTTCTTCCGAGACCCGGACGGCCACCTCTTTGAAATCAGTCAGACAAACTAGGCTCTACCCCCGATTGGCATAAGTAGCCCGGGAGCGTAGGCCTGATAATAAGTTTTCTGGTAACCTTCTAGCGGCTGGGAGGTAGATGTCACATGACCGATTTAGTAGTAGGACTGGCAATCACCGGTGGGTTTTGGGGCCAGGTCTTCGAGTACTGGCCATTCACCTTTACCGTAGCCTTCACCCTGGTCTTTGGCCTAATAACCATAGCTGCTGAAGTGATGTGGCGTCGTAAGGTACCACCACCTGCTGGAGCTATGGCACGGATTGATATCCCCGTAGATCCCAGAGTAATCCCAAGACTATGGATCAAGCGGGGCTTGACCCTTCTGAGGTTTGGGTGTGGTCTGGGGATATTCCTAGCTTTCCTGTTCGTGGCATTTGCTCTCAATCCTCCTGGAGCTGGAGAAAACTATGGCCTGGAGATAGATTCCAATACCGGGTTAGTGATTGGAGCCATGGTTTCCTTCGCCGCGGTCATTGTGGGTTATTGGGGGACGGTAACGCTAAGGAGGCGCTCAGGGCAGATGGCCGGATTGGTGGGGGGAGCAGCTGCGATGGCCCTGCTAGGCCCACTGCTGACTACAGGTGAAGCCAGATGGTTCGGGGTCGGTATAGCCATCATGGGCTTACCCGCAATATTCATGATGCTGGGGGCGGCCTACACGCTCTATGGTTCACGTTTGCTTAAAGCTGCGGTAGAGGCCCAAGGAAATGGAGCAGGGGACGGAGCTCTTCGAGGCCAATCTTGAGTTGCTATGTAGCAGCCAGCCGGAATGATTCCACGATGTTGAGGAGATAATGGCTCGAACCCTAGCCCTGGACTTTGGGGATAAGCGTATCGGCGTGGCCATGAGCGATCCCACCGGGTTGCTGGCGTCACCGTTGACTACGATTACCCGTGGTAATCTCCGTAATGACCTCGATAAGATCGTGGGATTTGTGACCGAGAATGAAGTGGCGACCGTAGTAGTGGGACTTCCCGTATCGTTGAACGGTACCATTGGGCCGCAGGGGCAGAAAACCCTGGATTTTTGCGATGTGCTTCGAGAAACATGCCCCGTTCCCATCGAGATGATGAACGAACAGTTCACCAGCGCAGAGGCTGAGCGCCGAATCCGAGAGTCAGGTGGCAAGCCATCGAAAGATCGCGGACGCGTGGACGCCGTAGCTGCGGCCATCATCCTGCAGGAGTGGCTTGACCTCGCCAGGCCAACGACGCCTCCGGAAGACGCGACTCCTGCTTGAAGCACCCCATTGCCTTTGTTACACTCAGATAGCGCCACCGATGCAGCGATGTTGGGTGGGGTAAGTACCAAGAACGTATTGACCAATTCCCTTTGTAACTACGTGAAAAACAGGTGCCCCGAAAATCGGGGCGAAAGGACTGTTATGCCTCTGACACGGGAAGAAGTGAAAAAATTGGCGGACATCTACCATATCCGATTGTCGGATGAGGAGATTGCGCTGCTGCAGGACCAGATGGCCAATATTTTGGAGCAGTTTGAGTCTCTGACCCAATTGGACACGGAAAACGTTAAGCCCACCAGCCATGCGGTGCCCCTTGCCACCGTCCTGCGCGAGGATGTGGCTGTCCCGTCGTATCCGCACGACGAAGTGATGAGCAATGCCCCGGACAAACAAGGGGAGTTCTTTCAAGTCCACACAGTGTTGGAGGACTAGATGGAACATTACGACATTACCGTACACGAGGCCCGGGCATTACTGGAATCCAAACAAATTTCGGCTGCGGAACTGACAGAGTCTGTGATTGATCGGATAGACAGTGTGGAACCGCAGGTCCAGGCCTACGTGACCCTGACTGAAGACGTAGCTCGTGAAGCGGCTGCGGCTGCTGACAAGAGCCTTTCCTCCGGCGATACTACGCCCCTGACCGGCATTCCTATGCAAATCAAAGATGTGATGTCCACGAAGGGCATACGCACCACATGCTCGTCACTGATGCTGGAGAACTTCGTACCGCTGTACGATGCCACCGTGGTTGAGCGACTCTACGCCCGAGGACCCGTGTTGATGGGCAAGGGCAATATGGATGAATTTGCTATGGGTTCATCCACGGAGAACTCTGCATTTCATCCCACACACAACCCCTGGGGCCTGGATCGCGTGCCAGGCGGCTCAAGCGGCGGTAGTGCTGCGGCAGTAGCTGCGGGGGAATGCCTTTTCGCGCTGGGTAGCGATACGGGTGGCAGCATACGCCAACCCGCGGCGCTATGCGGCGTCACCGGCCTCAAACCTACCTATGGCCTGGTGAGCAGGTTTGGGCTTGTGGCCTTTGCCAGCTCCCTTGATCAGATTGGGCCGTTGACCAAGGATGTTGAGGACAGCGCGCTGGTGCTGAACGCCATCGCCGGCCACGACCCTCGCGATTCGACATCGATACCGGGCGAGCGGCCTGACTACACCAAGGCGCTCACGGGCGACATCATGGGCATGCGACTTGGTATACCGAAGGAATACTTCGGCGACGGCATCGACCCGGCGGTGGACGCAGCTGTTCGGCAGGGCATCAAAACGTTGGAGGACGCAGGAGCCATCGTCGAGGAGTGCTCGCTGCCCCTGACTTCCTACGCACTGGCGGTGTACTACATCATTGCTCCGTCAGAGTGCTCCACCAACCTATCCAGGTTCGATGGCGTGAAGTACGGCTTCTCGGTCGACGACGCAACTACGGCGTGGGAGACGCAGGAGAAGACCCGGGCACGTGGATTTGGGCCGGAAGTGAAGCGCCGCATCATGCTGGGGACGTACGCACTTTCGTCGGGATATTACGATGCTTACTATATGAAAGCACTGAAAGTCCGTACGCTCATACGTCAGGAGTTTGAAGAGGTCTTCAAGCGATTTGACGCCCTAATCACGCCTACGACGCCCACAACGGCGTTCCGCATTGGGGAGAAGACCGATGATCCGGTATCCATGTACAAGAGCGACACACTGACGATTCCGGTGAACATCGCTGGGATACCGTGTGTGTCCATACCATGCGGGTTCTCAGAGGGGTTGCCGATAGGGATGCAGGTGATGGGTAAGGCGTTGAGCGAGGAGACTATCTTGAACATCGCCTACACCTACCAGCAGGCGACGGACTGGCATACCAAACGACCCCCAGGGCTAGGCCCTGGACCCGTGTGACCTGAAGTTTACCCAAATGGGTTGAAGGTTATACAAGATTAGGAAGCTAAGCGACTAGTCTTAGCCGATTTCCTGGACTAGCTCGTCAACGAGAATTTTGATCTCATCGAAAAGTTCGTTTGCACGAGCTACGTGAGTAGCCGGGTCAGATATATCCCACATCGTCAGCTTGCCGCTTTCCTTCACATAATCAGGGACTTCTTCAGGTGTGAGGATCGCGATGACCCTATCTACTCCCGCTACAAGCTCGGGTGTGATTTGCGTACGTTCCTTTTCAGAGATGTCTATGCCCTGTTTCAGCATGTATGGCAAAGAGAGCTTCGAGTTGTCCTTCATCTTGGCGGACGCCGGTTTCTCTTTCGCCATCAATTCATCAACGTGGGTGCCGCTGCTGCTCGCCTCGTGCTTCGATGCCCGGGCAAAGAACGCCTCTGCGGCCTGGCTTCGTCCGACGTTGGCGTGGCATACGAACATTACCTTCATTACTAGCTACACTCCATTTAGTTTTTTCA
>CAUZTE010000019.1:0-10270 GCA_963582565.1 Dehalococcoidia bacterium
GACTGCAGCTCGCAGTACAGCGATGTCTACCTGCACCGCATCCTTGTCCTTCCATGTGATGGGGCCGTTGCATGACGGCCTGGCAACACCTGGCGAACGCTTTTGGCGGGCCAACGCCTCGGGGAAGTCGGCCCAATCCGCGCGGATGCTGACCCCTGCCTTGCCCTCAAAGCCGGTCAATCGGTCTTTCACGTACGTGGAGTAACCAATCTTGCCCTGCTCACCGTCACTGACGATGTCCACTCCCGCATCGACCTGCTGCCGAACGATCTCGGTGACTGCGCTCTTCACGCTGGAGTCAAAGCCGCTGATGTCGGTCAGTGTCCCAGCCTCCTTACCGTCCAGCAGCTCAATCAGTTCCAGCGGACGGGGCAGGCTGCCTGTGTGGGTTGTCAGGATGCGCGAAGTGCTGCGTTTCATGGGCGCTCCTTTGCCGCGGGCAATTTTATCGGGTTGAATATAGACTGTTGGGTGTCAGAATGCCAGCACACTTGAGGAGATAGTTCATGCCTGAGTACACTCCAAAGGAATCCGCCGGACTCTACACCGCATCAACGACTCACCTGATGAAAATCCTCAACGGCGTTCGTATCGGACAACTTGATGATAGAACCCCATGTTCGGAATGGAACGTCCGCGACCTCATCATGCATTGCATCGGTGGCCAGCAGTTCGCCGGAGGGATGCTGACAGGGAAGCCTACGGGTATCGAGTTCGGCGACATCGCTACACTGGAGCCGGTGCCTGACGATGCGGCGGCCATGTCTGCCGTGTATCAGCGAACTATCGGCGCCAGGATGTCCGGCCCTCGACCAAGTTGACCCCATGACTGTTCGTTCCAGACTTCACTGTTGCGTCGCTTCAGACGAGTCTGTTCAAGGGACTCGGGCACCATCCATGAGATGCTGACCCTGTTACCGGTATCAGGGGAGACGTACGTCATCTGATCCCGATATTCGTCCGTGTGCTGAAGGTCATAGATTCTTGCCAATTCCTTGGCCATTGGGGCGAATGCTGGGTGGGTGGTCACGTCATCGACTTTTTGCCGTCGATGTACACCTCGCGACCGTCCTGCAGGCTTTTGATGAACCGCTCTCCGGTCATTGCCCCTTCGGGCTTAGCTGTGTCCAATACCATAAAGTACTCCTTTTCCAGACATAATCTCCCCCTACCGGAAAAGGATACGGGGCGGCTGGAACAGTGTCACCTGCCGAATGGGCCATAGACGAGACGCCACAAATCTACGGAAACGGGGCCGTTATGGGCCAAATGGCCCTATAAGAAAGAGAGCGCCCGGGGTATGAGCGCTCTCTTCGTGCTTGCAGTAGGACAGGATATCAACTGAGTTTGGGTATGACCTCATTGATGAGTAGCTCCGTAGAGTGGAGCCACTGCTCCCTGGGTTGCCACTCATGGCCCATGGCCAGCAGCACACCGAACCCGCCGACTTCGTCCGATAGTGCCTGGAGCTTCTCAGCGACTTCGTCCGGGCTGCCGACGATCCACACATTGTCAGCCATGTACTCCGCCGTTACATCGGAGTCTGGCATGTTTGGGTCCTTCTTGACTAGGTCAAGGTGTCTGACCTTGGGGAGCAGCTTACGGAAGTATTGATTGAAGTCGCGTGCCAGGACGCCTTCCAGAGCCTCTTTGCGCGCCTGCTCACTTGTGTCAGCAACGTATATCTCTCGGGCGATGCGCCACGTCGAGCGGTCAGGGTTCCTACCGGTCTTCTTCGCGCCCTCTTCTACCGAGTCCCAGTGGGTCTTGAGAATGCGCCCCGGCACCAGGTTGATGCTCATAGGGATCCAGCCGCGCTCGCCTGCCTGGAGCATGGTGTCCGAGTTTTCAGACACGCCCGCAACCCCGATGGGTGGATGCGGAAGCTGGTAGGGCTTCATGTGGAACCGTAGGCTGATCTCATCGTCGGGTTCCGGGATGGTGAAGCTCCAGTACTTGGACTCGTACAAACCAGGCTTTGGGTCGTCCCAAATCTGCAGGATGAGGTCCAACGCTTCCCACGTCATCTTTCGGTTGTCGCCCGTGGCGGGGTCATAGCCGAACACCTCGAAATCGCCAGGGAAGCCGCCAGAGCCGACGCCCCAGTGGAAGCGCCCCTTGGCCATTTGATCAAGTTGCGCGATGCGATGGGCAACGATAAAGGGGTTATGGTTGGGCATGCACGTGACGCCTGTGCCCAGGATGATGTTCTTGGTGAGGGCTAAGGCCTGGGCAATGAAGAGGTCAGGCGCGGGGATGTTCTCCCACATCGTCGTGAAATGCTCGCCTATCCATGCCTCTTTGTACCCCAGCTTGTCCAGGGTAATGATCTGCTGAAGGTCGTCCTCAAGGGTCTGGCTGATTATCGCCTCCGGCGGATGCATGGGCATAGTAAAATAGCCGACTTCCATGAGGGGCCTCCTTGTGTGCGGGTTGGGGGTGTTTCAAGAACGGTTGCGCCCCCAACCTCGATTCTAGAGTGAGAGCGCAACCGCTTTTATTCACAGGGGTTTTTGTGCTACGAGGTGAAGAAGTCCAGTACGTCTTTGTTGAACCTCTCAGCAGCCTCGGTTGGTACTAGATGGCCAATCCCATCATAAACGATGAGCTTGGAGCCGGGGATGCCTGCTGCGGTGGCCTCGCCCATCTCCAGGGCGTTGGTCTTGTCATCGCTGCCCCAGATCACCAGCGTGGGTGCCTTGATATTGCCGAGGCGTCGGAGGGTGTTGTAGCGAGGTCGAGTGATGGGGTCAGTCATGTGCTTCATGACCTTGCCGAACGCTTCGTCATGTCCAGCCAGCGTGGTCTTCTTAATGAAGGCCGCGGCCATTTCTTCCAGGTCAACGGTGCCTTCGGGGTATCGGTTTGCGACCTGAGTGCGGATGGATTCCTCGGTGGGCATCTTGAAATCGACCATGTTCTGCAATGGTCGGGTAGCTGTGCCGCCACCGGCGACGTTGACGACCTTGTTCACGCGATCCGGACTCTCGTAAGAGAGCAAGGTCACGATCCAGCCGCCCATGGAGTGGCCGACGAAGTTGGCTTTGTCTATGCCCATCACGTCCATGAACTCTCGCACATGGTCTACCAGGTAAGCGAAGGACATCTCCTGGTTGAAGATATCGCCGGTTCCCCAGTTCAGGCAGTCGATTGCATATACGTGGAGCTTCTCAGACAGCGGGCCCATGGCCAGAGCCCAGTTCTCGCAACCGCTGGTCCAGCCCGCGCCGTGGAGCAGGATGGTGGGATAGCCGGTTCCGGCTTCCCAATAACGGGTCTTGCCGTGGCTCATCTCGGCGAAATTCTCTGTCCAAACCTTTGCAACAGTAGTCATAATTTCCTCCCGTAGGTAAATATTCATTGGAGTTGGGTCTGCGAGCAATGATACCCGCCTGCGCGTAAGATTCAACCCCCCGGCTTCATCGGTTACAATGCGGTTGCTTATAGCAAAAGGGGAGGCGACAATGACCAACTTATCGACGAGATTTCAGCTACGACAGCGTAACTCGGTATCCGGTCGAACGTTACCATCGCCGATGCCGGAGCCGATGCAAGCTAACCTGGATAGGGCGCAGGCGTTGTTGGCCGAGGAGTTCCTGGGCGTCACTACGGACGGCCGTGTCGTTCCTGGCCTCTATCAACTACAGAAATCCGGCCTTTCCATCGACCCGATTAAGAATGCTGCGAATACCTTCCTCGCTTCGCTCAATTCCGAGGAAAAGGACGCCGCTTCCTTCGATGTGGATAGCATAGCGTGGCGGCAGTGGAGCAACATCCACCCCTTTCTCATGCGCCACGGTGCGTTCCTGGATGAGCTGTCGCCTGCCCAACGCGACAACGCCATGGCCTTGTTGAAAGAGAGTCTGAGCCCCAAGGGCTACCAGACCGCGCGAGACATCATGCGGCTGAACGAGTCCATTCTGGAGCTCACCGGCAAGACGGATGAGTACGGCGAGTGGCTGTACTGGATGAGTCTCATGGGAACGCCATCGTCTGAGGAGCCTTGGGGTTGGCAGATTGACGGACACCACCTCATCATCAACTACTTCATGGTGAACGGGCGGGGAATCATGTCGCCGGTGTTCATGGGGTCTGAGCCGAACGATGCAGACATCGGCAAGTACGCCGGGACGCGCGTGTTCCACGACGAAGAGCACCTGGGGTTGGTGCTGGCCCAATCGCTATCGGCGGAGCAGCGGAGTAAAGCGGTCATTGGCGATGAGTTGCCGCCAGAGGTCTTCACCACCGCGTTCAGGGACAATTTCGAGCTGAAATATGAGGGTATTCGCTACAACGACCTCTCAAGCAGCCAGCAGGGGATGATGCTGAACGTCATCGATACGTATGTCGGGCGCATGCGACAGGATCAGGCATCGCTCAAGATGGATGAGGTGAAAGAACACCTGGGGGAGACGTACTTCGCGTGGATGGGTGCTGCCACAGAAAAGGATGTCTATTACTATCGCATCCACAGCCCGGTTATCCTCATTGAGTTCGACTACCAGCGAGGCGTCGCTCTGGATACGGACAAGCCAACCAAGGACCACATCCACACGGTTGTCCGGACACCCAACGGGAACGACTACGGCAAAGACCTGCTAAGACAGCACCGCGAGAACGCAGACGCCTCCCACGGACACAAAAGCTAGCTGGCGGTTACGCGGGGAACCAGCCCTTGCCGGTGAGCATGCCGCGTACGTACTCTATTTGGCCGGTGTGCTTGAAGGTATCGGAACACGCACCCATGAGGGTGCGCCAAACGGGACGCGGTTCACCCCTGCCGGGGATGTAGTCGACGTTCTTCGCCAGGTCTTCCGCGCCCATGCTTTCCACACGCCTGGTGAACGCCTGGTGCGCTGCGTCAATGTAGCCCCAAAGCAACTCCTGACTGGGATTGAACTCGGCAACTTGCTCCAACGTATCGCCAATGCCTGAACGGTCTGAAGGCATGCCAAACTTATCGTGCCAGCCACCGCTGACCCAGACCTCGTCCTCGCCCACAGCCTGGGCGCTCTGCTTGTCTTGCCATCGGTTCGCATGCCACGCCAGCCACACCATGGAGTTGGTGTCCGCTGTGGGCTGTTTCTGGAGTTGCTCCTCCGTCAGGCCGTCAAAAGCTCGTTTCATAGAGCTATATGCTCCGTCCATGAACGTGGTAATGAAGTTTGCTACATCTACTGGCTTATCGGTAGTCATCGTTCTCTCCTGAGTGTTGCGACTGGGTTAAAGGGCCTTTGCTATCTGCTGCGCTTCCTGCAGCCCCTCATCGAAGGGTGTGTTGTTGGATAGGCTGATGGTCAACGTAGTGGCACCCAATCCCGCCCATTCTTTAGCGTCACTAATATGGCTGTCAGGGTCGCCTCCATTAAGGCTCAATCGACCGTCGATGCCGAGGGTGTCCATGTCCCTGCCGAACTCGGAGGCGTAGGACTTCAGTTGGTCTACCATCTCCGCATGTTTGGCCATGTCCGACTCCATTGGCGAGCCAATCCAGCCGTCCGCGATCTCAGCTGCACGTTTGATAGCCGCCTGAGACGCCCCTGCCACCCAAACGGGAATGGGTTGCTGTACGGGCTTTGGATTGAGGCCTGCGCCGTGGATGTGGTGCCATGTGCCATCGAAATTAATGGAGTCCTGTGTCCACAGCGCTCGCATGACCTCTATCTGTTCTGCTGAACGTGCGCCGCGGGTGTGGAAGTCCTCGTTCAAGGCCTCGTATTCCACGGTGTTCCAACCCACGCCGATGCCCAGCTGGAACCTGCCGTTACTAATGAGGTCCAACTCCGCAGCTTGCTTGGCTACCAGCACAGTCTGCCTCTGCGGCATGATGAGGATGCCGGTCATGAACCGGAGCGTCGTCGTTGCGCCGGCCAAGTAGCTGAACAGCGTGAAAGGCTCATGGCTGAAGGTGGCGTTGGTGTATGACCGTTTCCAACCTTCGTGGTACGCGGGGTCTGCGCCAAGGACGTGGTCTGCCATCACCACGTGGGTCATTCCCAAACCCTCCGCGGTGACTACAAAGTCTTTAATCTTGCCGACATCCGCCCCTATGGCCTCTGCCGGGATAGCTACTCCAACTTGCATAACTTCCTCCGTATCAACTCGATGGCATATTGTCGCGTGGCGGCTCCGCTGTGTCTACATCCTGTTCTTCCTCATGTTCGTATTCATGGATGGACATAATGGCGCCTCGACGAAGCAGGGCGTTGATCACGATGCCTACGCCCCCGGAGGCGACCATTAACGGAACGCCAAACTTTTCACCTGCCACGCCCATGACGGCGCCGCCCACCGCTGTGAAGGAGATGGCCAGGCTGTGCAGACTCACAGCACGTCCCCGCATGTTGGCTGGCGCAACTAGCTGAATGAGCACACCCAGGGTTAGGTCGTAGGCGTTTAGGAATGCCATCACCGCAGCTGCCAGGAAAATGGATAGCGGTAGTGACCGCGAAAGTGCAAAAGCCGTCAGGGCTATCCCCGCGCCTACAGCATTCAAGAAGATGATTCGAGGTTTGTTTTTGGAATCGCCTTTAGTAGCCATGATGATAGTGGCCACAAAAAGCCCCGTACCTACCCCTGCCTGGAGCAGCCCCATTCCTACGGCATCGACCTCAAGGACGGTCTTAGCCATCACCGGAATCATGACCAGGAAGGCGAAGCCAAGGGTCTCCATGACTATGCTGACGGTAAAGAGGACACGGAGGGATGGATTGGCTGCTGCATATTGGAGCCCCTCCAAGGTTTGGCGCAGTATGTGACCGCTGGAGGACTCCACCGTTCCCTTGACGCTAATCATTGCCAAAAACGGCAGAGAAACGACGAGGCTACCTGCGATCATAGCGTAGGCAGCCCAGATGCCAGTCCACTCGATTAGCAGGCCTGCCACCAATGCCCCGCCGATCATCATCGGGGTGTTGGAGACGCGCCAGAGCGATACACCGTTCACAAGCTTGCCGGGCCCAACAAGGTCATAGATAAACCGGTTGATGCCTGTGAACCGTGTGGCTCTGAGACAGCCGATAAAAAAGGCGAGGCCAATCGCCATCCAGAGTTCAATCAAATCAAAATAGGTAGCTATTGCCATGAGGATAGCCATTGAGGTGCTGATGACGCCTTCGACGAGGAGCAGGTTCCTTCGTTGGAACCGGTCTGCCAGGGTTCCTGCCAGGGACGAGAACAGGAATTGCCCTATACCTAACACCAGGGCATAAATGCCTGTCCAGAAGGCGGAGTCACCTGAGAGTTCCAACACTAGCCACCCGTGCACGGCCATACGGACGTTCATGTCCACCGCGGCAAAGGTGCTGTTGACGTAGAAGAGCTTGTAGCCCGGCGCTTTGAAGGAAGCCAGCATTGTTTTTGGAGCAGAGTCGTTCAGAGAAGAGCCTCCGGGAGAATGACGGATTCAACGTTGCTGTGAATGGTAACAGAAACACGTCTGTCCTACCGATTGGCCCCTTCACTCCGTGACGGTTAGGGTTTGCGGTGTCACAGGTTCAGGATGTTCCCTTGCGCGTCTACATCCAGAGCCCTGGGCGCGCCCGGAAGTCCCGGCATGGTCATAATGCTCCCGGCGATAGGGTAGATGAATCCCGCGCCCACGGACGCACGCACGTCTGACACCTCGAACGTGTAGCCGGACGGCCGACCCTTCAGCGATGCCAGATGGGAGATGGAGAAGTTGGTCTTGGCCATGCAGACGGGCAGCTCACCCCAACCGTTGGCCTCGTACCCACGGAGCGTGCGCTGCGCACTTGGACTCCATGAGACATCATCGGCGTTGTAGACCGTGTGGGCCAGAGCCAGCACCTTGTCTTGAATGGATGCCTCCACCGGGTATAGATAGGTGATCTCCGGCGACGGCCCTTCTGTCGCCCTGATAACGGCCTCTGCCAGCTCGATTGCACCTGCACCACCCTCTGCGAACACCCGACTCTCCACCGTAGCGAAGGCACCAGCATCCTCTGAGCCTTGTTTGACGATGGCCTTCTCCGCGTCGGTGTCCGTTGGGAAATCGTTAATGGCTACGACGACAGGCAAGCCCATTGCCTTCACCACGCCTATCAGGTGGGTCAGGTTCTCCATACCCTTACGGACAGCGTCTTCATTCGGCGTGTCCAGTTCCTTTGTTGGTACGCCGCCGTGGGACTTCACCGCTCGCACCGTAGCTACCAGCACAGCAGCATCAGGCTCCAGGTCGTTGAAACGCGCCTTGATGTGCATGAACTTCTCAAACCCCAAGTCGGCGCCGAATCCGGCCTCTGAGAGGACATAGTCGGCATAGCCCAGGGCCAATTTGTCGCCGACCACCGAGCTACATCCGTGGGCGATGTTGCCGAAGGGGCCAGTGTGGACGATGACCGGCTGGCCCTCTGTGGTCTGCACCAGGTTTGGCAGGATCGCGTGGCGCAGCAGCGACATAAGGGAACCGACGGCATTCACGTCGGTAGCAGTCACCGGGACTTTCTCGGTGGTATAGCCGACCACGATCTTGCTTAACCGCTCGCGAAGGTTGTGCAGGCTACTGGCCAGGGCAAGGATGGCCATGATTTCTGAGGCAGTGACGATATCGAAGCCGCTCTCTCGCATGGGAGCGTTGGCCGACCCGCCGATGCCCGTCACGATACTTCGTAGCGCGCGGTCTTCTACGTCGGTGACGCGACGCCAGGTGATGCCCTCCGCTCGGAAGCCGGGAATCAGGCCGCGCTGGGCAACGTTGTCGGTTAATGCACCCAGAAGGTTGTGGGCGGAGCCTACAGCGTGGGCATCCCCGGTGAAGTGGATGTTTACCTCATCCTGTGGCTCTACCAGAGACAGTCCACCCCCGGTGCCGCCGCCTTTGATGCCGAAGATCGGCCCCAAGGACGGTTCACGGAGGGTGGCGACTACCTTCTTGCCGAGTCGACCAAAGGCTTGGGTCAGACCCACCACGGTTGTGGTCTTCCCTTCGCCTGCGGGTGTTGGCGTGATGCCTGTTACCACTACCATCTTGCCCCGCTTGCCGCCTGTGCGGATGGCCTCCAGGGGTATCTTTGCTTTGTAATGGCCCTGAGGGATGAGGAGTTGTGGATCCAACCCTAGGTCCTGAGCAATTTCTGCAATTGGTCGCATATGTTTAACCGCAGCATCTACCGGTTACGGATTACGAATGCCGCATCCTCCTCCTGCTAATTTCGTGAATACCGTCAGAATGAATCCGAGAATCTTTGGCTTTAATTTATATATCGCGTCTTGACGTGCGTGAAAAGTTGTTTCATTATGATGCGAAATAATATATTCGGAAATTCGCTAATAATAAATATATAGTATTCAAAATTACTATATTACCCTTGATTGAAACACCATAACATAAGGGAGGGTATCAATGAGCAGGCTTAAGGACACTTTGGAGTCTGGAGCGTTTGCGTTCACCGCCGAGTTGATTCCCCCCAAGGGCACTAACCTGGATCCCATGTTTAAGAAGGCTGACCTCCTGGACGGCCTGGTCACTGCGTTCAACCTCACTGACTCCTATACGGCAAAGATGTCCATGGCTCCAATCGCCGCCGCACGACTCCTGCTTGACCGTGGCATAGAGAGCATCCTGCAGCTCACCTGCCGTGACAGGAACCGTATCGCGCTGCAGGGTGACCTGCTCGGGGCATCGGCCATGGGGTTGTCCAACATGGTGTGCATGGGTGGGGACCCTCCCGATATCGGCGATCACCCTGAAGCGAAGCCCGTCTTTGACTTTGATGCAGTTTCCCTGTTGCAGGCTATCACAGCCCTGTCTCAGGGGCATGACATCCACGACAATCCGCTGCGAGGCACGCCGGAGTTCTTCGCAGGCGCAGTGACCAACCCGGGTGCCGATGACCTTGATTGGGAGATCAACCGGGTGGGCCAAAAGATAGAGGCAGGTGCCCAATTCTTCCAGACCCAGGCCGTCTATGACCCCGCAGCGTATGAGAAGTTTGCAAATGCTACAGCGAAGTACGACGTTCCCATGCTCCCCAGCATCATATTGTTGAAATCAGGCGACATGGCACGGTTCTTCAACGAGAAGGTGCCGGGAATTACAGTGCCGGACGACATCATCACAGAGATGGATGATGCGAAGACGCCCGAAGAACGGAGCGCCAAATGTATTGAGATCGCTGCCCGTACCATCCGTGGCCTCCGTCCAATGTGCCAGGGGATACACCTTATCGCTGCTGGTTGGGAATCCAGTATCCCGCAGGTGATTGAGCAATCAGCAAGCTAGCACACGTATAGTGAGGCAAACGTATGA
>CAUZTE010000020.1:0-10240 GCA_963582565.1 Dehalococcoidia bacterium
CACGGTGCCCAAGGTAAGCGTGCTGACGCGGAAGGCCTATGGTGGCGGGTACATAGTGATGGGCAGCAAGCACCTGCGCACCGACGTGAACTACGCATGGCCATCGGCAGAGATTGCGGTCATGGGGCCTGAGGGTGCTGTGAACGTCATCCATCGTGAGGCGATTAAGAATGCCGACGCCGGCGATGCCAAGCGAGCCGAACTCATCCAGGAGTACCGCGATATGACCGCGAACCCGTACGTCGCGGCGTCTCGCGGCATCATCGACGATGTCATCGACCCTGCGGACACCCGTATCAAGGTCATCCGCTCCTTTAAGATGTTGGAGAACAAACGGGACACCCTCCCGCCTAAAAAGCATGGGAACATCCCCCTATGAGGTATTTACTGACCTATGATTTCTTCTCATGTGAGACGAGCAGATGACCAATGAAAACAGCGGTGGGAGTCGCACGTTCAACGTCGTTGTGGATGGAAGCACGCTAAAAGTCACCGTGACGCCGTCAGAGGATGCAGCCAGCACCGAGGCCTCGGTGAGCACTGATAAGAGCTTTCAGATTGAAGTGGATGGGCGTGGGTTTCGCGTTGACGTGGAGTCGGGGTCATCGCCCACAGCACCAACCTTGACCGCACCGTCGGCACAACCTACACCAACGCCTCGCCCTGCTGCCGCGACACCAGTGCCACAGCCTGTGGCAAGACCTGCGACACCGGTCACCACGGATGGCGAGACGGTTCTCACTGCGCCAATTCCGGGGTCAATAGTGCGCTATACTGTTGCTGAAGCCCAACCGGTCAAAGCTGGCGAGACCGTTGTTGTGCTTGAAGCCATGAAGATGGAAAACACCCTGCCTTCCCCTGTGGATGGCGTCATCAAGCAGATACCACTACAGGCCGGGGCAAAGGTGGCACGAGGGGATGTCCTGCTGGTCATTGGGCCAGCGTAAGCAGTTGGTAGCTGCGTTTAAACAACAGAAACCAAATTGGAGGAAAAGGCTACGTTATGCGGAAGAAGGTAACAGTCGTAGGGGCAGGAAACGTTGGAGCCACTACGGCACAGCGGATTTTTGATGGCGGATACGCCGATGTGGTGTTGGTAGACATTGTTGAAGGCCTGCCCCAGGGCAAGGCATTGGACATGTTGGAATCAGGGCCTGTCACAGGCTCGGACTCATCCATCATTGGCACAAACGATTACAAGGACACAGCAGGGTCAGACGTAACGGTCATCACCTCCGGCATCGCCCGGAAGCCCGGCATGAGCCGGGATGACCTTCTCTACACCAACATGGACATCGTAGGGAGCGTCATCGAGCAGGTAGTGGGCAACTCGCCGAATGGGATAGTGGTTGCCGTGACCAACCCGTTGGACGCCATGACTCAGCACGCCCTTGCTGTGAGCGGGAAATCCCGGAATCAGATCTTCGGCATGGCTGGAATCCTGGATACCGCCAGGTTCCGTTCCTTCCTTGCTGCGGAGTTGAATGTCTCTGTACAGGATGTTCACGCCTACGTCCTTGGCGGGCATGGCGATACAATGGTGCCGCTGGTCGGCCCCACCAACGTCGGCGGTATCCCCATTGCTGACCTGATCCCCAAAGCTCGCTTGGACGAGATTGTTCAGCGAACCCGTGACGGCGGAGGCGAGATCGTTGCACTATTGAAGACGGGAAGCGCCTACTATGCGCCGTCGGCGGCAGCAACTCAGATGGTTGAGGCCATCCTCTTCGATAAGAAGCAGATCCTACCCTGCTGCGTCCGTTTGGACGGCGAGTACGGTATAGACGGTCTGTGCGTGGGTGTCCCGGTGAAACTGGGAGAAGGCGGCGTGGAGGAGATCATTAAGCTCAACCTGACTAGCGATGAAGAGGCTGCATTGAAGCGTTCCGCCGATGCCGTTCAAGAGCTGGTGGACGTGATGAACAACCGGAAGAGCTAGGCAGGGCCAGCCCCCGATAAATCGGGACAGGCCTGCACCCATATATCGCTGGCAACATTGCCAGCGATAGTTTGGTGGATAGACATTGGTACATAATAGGATTTAACAGCGATTTAACTAGGAGAAGGACATGACGACTAAGAACCCGGAAGAGATGGAAGCACAACTTCAGTCCGCAGCTGATGAGCTGAAGGACCTGGAGAGCGCAAACGATGTGAAGAAGTGGTGGAACAAGCACTACTACGGTCTGGGACACAAACGCCTTGGCCGCCTGTTGCTTGGGCAGTCCGTTGAGCGGCTATTGGAGCGCGCCACCGGCAACCGGGGCGACGACTAGGCACTTTCGTACCCCAACCCATTGGACCATTATCGGGCCTGGAAGCCATCTGAGCTTTTGGGCCCGATTTCTTTGGAGCAAGGAACGCCCACGGTGGTACCATTGAGGCACGAACGATGAGGATGAGGCATGGTTGATACCGGTAAAAACATAGCGGCAATAACCATTGGCGGGCGGAGCTTCGATTGGGGCTCGCGCACCTACGTGATGGGCATCGTCAACGCCACCACAGACTCATTTTCCGGCGATGGCCTCAGTACGGACGTAGACGCTGCGATTACTCAGGCGTTGGCGTTCCAGGCTGCTGGATCGGATATAATCGATGTTGGCGGTGAATCGTCGCGACCGCCCGGGACTGCTTACGGGCAGGGTGCCGAGCTGGTTTCTGCTGACGAGGAGCTGAGTCGCGTCATCCCCATCATCGAGGGATTGCGTGACGAGCTGGATGTACCCATAAGCATCGACACGTACAAGGCCGACGTCGCGCGACAGGCAATCGCCTCCGGGGCATCGCTCATCAATGACGTGTGGGGGCTTCAACGCGACCCCGACCTGGCACGCGTGGCAGCTGAGACGGGTGTGCCTATCGTGCTGATGCACAACCAGGCAGGCACGGAGTACACAGACCTCATGACCGATGTGTTGGCCGGCATGCGGAAGAGCGTAGACGCAGCACGAAGGGCAGGAGTGGTTGAGGAAGCGATCATCGTTGACCCGGGCATCGGGTTCGGGAAGACCGTGCAGCACAACCTTGAGTTGCTTCGTCGACTCCGTGAGTTCAAGGATGTGTTGGGTCACCCGGTGTTGATGGGAGTTTCGAGGAAATCGACCATCGGCACGGTGCTGGGCGGGCTGCCGCCGGACGACCGGCTGGAAGGAACCGCGGCTGCTATTTCAATGTCGATAGCCAACGGGGCAGACATCGTCCGTGTCCATGACGTTAAGGCGATGGTGCGGGTTGTGCGTATGACTGATGCCATCGTCCGGGGTTGGACGCCCCCTGCGTCATGACCACGGTGTATCTGGGACTTGGCAGCAATGTTGGATCCCGTGAGGGCAACCTGAGGCAGGCCCTGAAGTTCCTGAACGGACACGCGGATGCTGTGCAAGAGGTATCGCCGGTGTATGAGACCGACCCTGTGGGGTTTGCTGACCAGGAGTCATTCCTGAACTGCGTTTGCCGCTTTGAAACCGAACTGAAACCTAAAGACCTGTTGTCTACAATCAAGGGCATTGAAGGGTTGGTTGGCCGGACGCCGACGTTCCCAAACGGCCCTCGTGAGATAGACATCGACATTCTGCTCTACGGCGACGTGGTGATGGCTTCGGAATTGCTTACCATACCTCACCCTCGCATGGCCGAGCGTGCCTTTGTGCTTGTGCCCCTCGCCGATATAGCACCGGACGTAGCACACTCTGTCAGTGGGCAGACCGTGGCGGAGTTGTTAACAGCTGTGGATGGCATTGAGGGTGTACGTATTTGGGGGCGGCTTGGCTAGGCCTGCCTCGTTTCCGCCCTGCTGGGAGGTTCTTCAGTTGCTTCGCTCTTCAGAATGACAATAAGAAAATTTACCCTGCCTGCCTAAGCGACGGAGGTAGCAAATTGGGGATGGCGTCCTCAATGGGGTAATCCTCTTTGCACTTGGCGCAGTTCAGACTTCCCGTGATGATCTCATCGTCATCTTCTTTGACGACCGTCAACGTCAGTTCACTCTTGCAGATCGGGCAAGCTAGGATGTCCATCAGGTCGTGTCGCATGTGGTGTTCTCCTTTTGTGTCCAGGAACAGGTCTACTTTACACCCCTTTTAGGGCATCCTCAAACAGCGCTTGGAGCAGGTCTGAGAGCAGGAACACGATGATGCCGATGATTGCGATGAGGTTGGCTGAGGAAAACGCACGGTTCGGCTTGGTCTCATCGCCTGTTATGGGTGCTGCTGATTGTGTGCGCCTCCGCTTCTGCAACACGCCGGCAAGCCAGAACATCCACAGACTCAACACTACCTTCACACCAAGGACCGACACGTAAGCAACATCCGTGTACTTCGATGTTAGGCGGTCAAAGGCCAGGACAACCCCGGTGATGATGAGAACCATGACGGTGGTGTCTACGACGGCTCGAAATTCTGTGGCGATGGATTCGCTGCCAACAGCATCGCTACCACTCTTCTTTGAAGCGGGCTTGAGGACGAAGAGGTAGAACAGGCTCCCGCCTATCCAGGCCACTCCTGCGATGGTATGAATCCACCGCACAGCAAGAATGAATATCTCCCCGGGGCTCACGCCATCTACTCCCTTGCCATCTCTTCTGTGACTAGGTCAGTTCCCCAGGTCAACGCCTGCCGGATGGCCTTTTCATCGAGGTCACCGCGACTGTCCAGGTACCATTCCAGCGCCTGCTGGGGTGACATACTTTGGGCCGCTGAGCCTAGTCGAGGCATCCTGTCGTGGATGACCTCTTTGCTCACTGCCGCAATGGAGTGGGCCTCTGACAGTGCTTCACGGATGAGCTTCTCGTTGATGCGACTGGCCAACGTTGACGAGATGGTGATGTGGACACGGACCACGGCGTCGGTCACGTACTTGCGATTCACCTCGTGTACGACCAACGCCGTTGGGTCTTCCTCATCGTCGGGCACCTTAACATCAATGGTCAGGAAGGTCCGTGCCTTGATCGGGATGTGCGACCACTTGGTTCGCTCGCCTACGGGTGCAGTCGAATCGATCTCAACGAGGCAGAAACCCTTATCGTCGCCCTCCTCGCTGAAGTCCACACGCTGGAGGCTGCCGGGATAGACCACGGGCGGATGGTCGCCCAACTGCTGGTGCTTGTGGATGTGCCCCAACGCCACGTAATCGAAGGAGGGAAGGCCCACGCTGCTGCGCTGTAGGGAGTAGTCCCTGCCAAGCATCATTGAGCGCTCCGAGCTGGTGACCGCACCGGCCACGGTGACATGGGCTGCCAGGATGGCGGGGATGGTAGGGTCAAGGGTCTGGGCTTCGGCCAGGATACGCTCAGTCAGATCGGATTCTATGTACCGGGCTAACTCCTCGATAGTCGCGCCACGATGTTCGTCACGCTGCAGTAACGCGCCTCGTCGAATCCACGGCAGGGCAACGATCTGCAACGGCCCCGATCGAGTCTCCACGGTGAACGTCTCCATGCGCTCTGCGACGTGAACCTGCTTCACCCCCAGGGTTGGGAATATCTCCAACGCGGTCGCCCGACCAAGGGAATGGGCGATGTCATGGTTGCCGGTCAGGAGGAAAACCGGGATGTCGCGGTTCACCAGAGTCGCAATACGTCGTGCGAACTCCCGCTGGTGGGTCTGTGAGGGGTCTCTGCTCTTGTAGGCATCGCCGGCGAAGAGGACGAGGTCAACATCGTTCTGTGTGGCGTACTCCACCACCTCGTCCAGGGCGACAAGGAAGTCGAGGAGGCGGGTTGATAGACCGAGGTACGTGCGCTTGCGGTCAACGCCGGGAGCGAAGTACTCGGGCATAGCCTCAAGATCGGCCTCCGTGGCGGGCCGCCCGTAGTTCTCTACGCCTATGTGGATGTCTGCCAGGTGGAGGATGCGCACAGTGTCATGTTCCTACCCAGGGCATGGCCCTGGACCCATATTCCCTGACGGTGGTCGTAGTAGGATACCAAACACGTACGTTTGAAGCTAGGCGGGAAAGTCGTAGAAAGTAGCAGAATAACTGGGGTGAAGGGCGATGACCTTCCTAGAGCTCCATGACGCGACGGAGCCACTGGGCTAGGCCTTCCATGTCCCGTCGAGAGACGCCGCCGAGTCGACGTAGCAAGTGGGACGAGCGCAGTGTGGCTAGTCGAGCGCGTACGGTGCTTGGCCCCAAAAGCCCGGCGTCCTGCCAATCCATGAGGCCGTAATCGCCTATGCGTGGTGCTGCGCGTCCGTGGCCAGTGATTGGTGCAATGACCACTTCCCCGGTGCCGCTGTTGTAATAATCACCGCTGACCACTACCGCTGGGCGGCGTTGGTTGGCTGACGGCGAGTTCAGTGGGAAGGGAACCAGGACGACATCGCCGTGGTGGGCGTTAGAGACGGTCATAGGCGTTGTCCTCAGGGCTGTCCCAATCCGTAGTGAAGGTCTCATCAGAGGCCGACACCAAGGCGGAAGCCTCTTCCTGAAGGTTCAACTCCTCAACGGCCTTGTGCGTGACGACGTAGAGGTCTTTGCCTGTTGCGCGGGGAAACTTCTCTAAGAACCCGGACTTCACTTGTTGACCAATCCACTGGTGAGGGGTCTCGTGCTCGTCCAGAAGGGCAAAGAGACCTTTTTGGTCGAGGCCACCGGAGGCATAGAGCCTGGTCAACAACTCTCGACGACGACGATAGAAGCGTTCCATTGTGTCTTCCATCGGTGCTCCAAGCAGCCCCTGGAGCTTGTCCACTGTATCCCGAAGGGCCTTGAGGCAAGCGACAATCTGGTCATTTTGGTACGCAGAATTGTCATTCATATGCTTTCCTCCTGGAATCCGATTCGGGTTGCGGCAGGGGCATTGTATCAGGAGAAAACGAAAGGGCAAGGGGTTTTATGTCCTGTTTATAAGACTGGGTGAGATTGGTGGGGAATCAGAGAAAAGAGACGTCACAAATCGATGATATTACCCCAATCGTTCCCCCAAAATCTGCGCCAGGTCTGCAATAGCCACGCGTTCCTGGACAAGGGTGTCCCGATCACGGATGGTGACCTGGTTGTCGTCCAGAGAATCGAAGTCCACGGTGACGCAGAACGGCGTGCCAACCTCATCGAAGCGACGGTACCGGCGTCCAATGCTCTGGGCGTCGTCGTACTCCACATTCCAGCGTCCTGTGGCGATGAGGCTTGCATAGACCTCGCGCGCCAGAGGTGTCAGTTTCTCGTTGCGACTCAAAGGCAACAGCGCAACCTGGACAGGTGCCATTGAGGGGTGGAACTTCAATACAACTCGGGTCTCGCCCTTCCCTGCTCCCGCAGAATCTCCGCCCACTTCCTCTTCGGTATAGGCGTCCAAAAGGAACATCAACGCCAAGCGGTCTACTCCTACGGCTGGTTCAATGACGTAGGGCGTGATGTGTTTGTCCTCTGCTGGGGACTGTTCATCGAAGTAGGTCAGTTTGGTGCCACTGTGCTCCGAGTGCTTCTTCAGGTCGAAGTCCGTTCGATTGGCAATGCCCTCCATCTCGCCCCAGCCCCAGGGAAAGAGGTACTCGATGTCTGTGGTGGCTTTGGCGTAGTGGGCTAGCTCTGCAGACTCGTGAGGGCGCAGGCGCAGGTTTTCGCGCCGGATTCCGTGACTGATGTACCACTCGAACCGTGTGTTCACCCAATACTCATGCCATTCATCGTCGGTGCGTTCCCCTGGTTGCAGGTGTTCCGGTGGCTTCACAAAGAACTCCATCTCCATCTGCTCAAACTCGCGGGTACGGAAGATGAAGTTTCCGGGCGTAATCTCATTGCGGAAGGACTTGCCAATCTGGGCGATGCCGAAGGGCAGCTTCTTTCGCGTGGATGTCAGGATGTTGAGGAAGTTCACGAACATGCCCTGAGCGGTCTCCGGTCGCATGAAGACGGTGCTGGCCGTGTCCTCCACTGCGCCGAGGAAGGTCTTGAGCATCAGGTTGAACTGGCGTGACTCGCCCAGCTGACCGCCGCAATCGGGGCACTTGTCAGATTCAACGTGGTCAGAGCGGAAGCGGTGCTTGCACTCCTTGCACTCCACCAGGGGGTCAGTGAACCCCGCCAGGTGACCGCTGGCCTCCCAGACGCTGGGGTTCATCATGATGGCGGCATCCAAGCCAACCACATCGTCGCGAGTGCGTACGACCTCTCGCCACCATGCCTCTTTGACGTTGCGCTTCAGTTCTACGCCCATTGGGCCGTAGTCCCAGGCGTTGGCCAGGCCTCCGTAGATCTCACTGCCGGGGAAGACGAACCCGCGACGTTTACATAACGATACAATCTTGTCCATGGTGACGGCTGAGGATGCTTCGGTCACGGGTTCCTCCGAGGTATTGGTTGGTGGTGCCTGGTCGCTCTCAAAAGCGTAGCAACGACGGGGGCATCTGTAAAGGTAGGTCGTAGGTGGGAGTCACCTACCCTCGCACTACCCTCAAGGGTGAGGTCTGTTACGGAAACCGTAGGTACAATGTAAGTGAGGAAATTGAGAACGGAAGGTCCAGCCTAAAGGAGGAGGTGAGTCATGGGAATTGAGTATACGGGGATTCTGGAGATGTTGGGGACCGGGCTTGGGTTCGGACTCCTCTTTGGAGCAGCAGGACTGGCAGTCCTTTGGGGCGCACTGTATGCACTGGAGCGGATTTTCCCGGAGGCTCCACGCCACAATGACCACATGCTAAGATTGCTTGAAACCAACGTTGAGGCGATTCCAACTCCAAAGCGCAGAGAGCACAAGGAAGCGGCTTAATTGGAAAACGCTATTGAAACCCTGGGTCTGACCAAGCTCTACGGCCAGGCCCGGGGAATACAGAATTTGGATCTGCAGGTTCGGCAGGGTGAGGTGTTCGGGTTTCTGGGCCCCAACGGTGCGAGCAAGACGACAACGATTCGGCTCCTGCTGAACCTGCTCCAACCGACCCGTGGCAGCGCAATGATCATGGGAATGGATGTTGCCAAGCAGTCGGTCGACGTGCGTCGCGTGTGCGGTGTCGTATCTGGCGAGCCAGCCTTCTTCGATAGCCTCTCCGGCAGAGCGCACCTGGCAATGATGCAGAGCTACCATGCCAAAGGTGGGTCTCGTACCGAAGAACTGGCCGAGCGTCTAAGTTTTGACCTTGATCGCCCCGTACGTTCCTACTCCCACGGCAACAAACAGAAGCTAGCCATCATCCAAGCACTATCACATCAACCCCAGTTGCTCATCCTTGACGAGCCTACCGGCGGCCTTGACCCATTGGTTCAGCGGGAGTTCTACAAGATCCTCGCAGAGGAGAAAGCCCGCGGCGTCACTGTGTTCTTCTCATCCCACGTCCTCTCAGAGGTGGAGAGAATTTGTGACCGCGTAGGCATCATCCGCGAAGGCGAGTTGGTGGCGTTGTTGGATGTGAACGACCTTCATAAGCAGCAGGTACGTCATATGGAAGTGACGCTGAATCGGGACGTGGACGTATCGGAGTTCCAACTTGAAGGTGTTGAAATCGTCCACTGCGAGGGACACCACATCGAGCTGAAAGTCTCCGGTGGCCTCGGTGCGTTGCTGCAACATCTGGCTGCACTGCCGGTGGAAGACATCGTGTTCCCTGAGGCCAGTCTGGAAGATACGTTCACGGAGTTCTACTCCGGCCGCGGAGGCGACGAATGAGCTGGGCGCTGTATCGCAATGTGCTGACGATGGGTCGAGTGGGAGCGTTGTCGTGGACGACAGCTCTTGTGATATGGGCGTTTCTGGTCATCTGGATATTCCCTACCATCAACGAAGCTGGGGCCATGGAAGATTACGTTAACGCTATGCCTGAAGCTGTTCAGGCTGCAATTGGCGTCAGTACTCCTGAGGACATGGCAATGATCTTCCGGGATGGTGGATTCACCCTGGCTGGATATGTGAACACAGAGTACCTGAATTGGTTGCCGCTGCTGCTGGGTGTTTACGCGGTGGTTTACTGCGGTGGCCTTGTATCAAAAGAAGCTGAGCGGGGCACCCTGGATGCCCTGCTATCGCAACCGTTGGAGCGAAGCTCGTTCCTTATGAGCAAGTTTGCTGGGTTTGCCACCCTGGTAATTGCGGCGATGCTCCTTTCATTCTTCAGCATCCTGGTTGGCTCGGCGTTCATCGATGGTGAGATTGACGTCCTCAACCTAGCGGCAATCCACGGTGTTGGCCTGCTGCTGGTCCTTGCGATTGCGGGGTATTCCACACTGGCATCGTGCCTGTTCCTGGATCCGGGAAAATCCCTGGCTGTAGCAGGACTGGCCACGGCGCTGAGCTTCTTCGCGAATA
>CAUZTE010000021.1:0-10175 GCA_963582565.1 Dehalococcoidia bacterium
GTTCGGCGCCAGCTTCTTCACGCTAACGGGTTTCCACGGTGCTCACGTAGCCGTAGGCGTCATCTGGTTAATGTCCTTGTTCATCTTCTCGTTCAAGAGCAAGGACGGTATACCGGCCTCCAAGAGCCTGGACGTTGAACTGTGCGGACTCTACTGGCACTTCGTAGACATTGTATGGGTCGTGATTTTCACCGTCGTATACCTCATCAGCAGCCTGGAGTAACGACAGGGCATTCCAAGGACTTAGGGAGAAACGTTATGGCAAACAGTGGACAGGCACCAGAGGAGCATCACGACTCCGACCATCCATCACCTGCTAGATATATACAGATAGCCGTTATCCTCACGCTGATCACAGCTTTTGAGGTAGCTATCTACTACGTGGACGCCATCAGCAAAGAGGCCTTCATAACCATCTTCGTTGGAATGGGTATCGTCAAGTTCATCATTGTGGCAATGTTCTACATGCATCTCAAGTTTGATCACCGCGTGTTCACAATGTTGCTTCTTGCTGGTCTGACACTAGCAATATTCGCCGTTGTCACGTTAGGCACGCTGTTCAGAATCTTCACATAGCGCATTCGGCTATAATAACCTCGTGAAATTACGTCAAAGATTCACTCCAAGGTATCAACTATGAGCGCGCCTCCAAGCCCAGGAAGACTGCCCATCCTCCTAGGCGTCACCATTCTGGCGATGTTTGGGCTCATCACTCTTGGTGCCCTCGTCCGTGCAACCGACTCCGGTCTTGGTTGTCCTGATTGGCCCCTCTGCCACGGCCAGATCATCCCGCCGTTTGAATACCACGTCATCATTGAGTATTCCCATCGGATGACTGCCAGCGTCGTCGGCCTCCTGGTTGCCGCGTCAGCATTCATCATCTGGTGGAAACACCGCAGCACACCTATCCTCACCAAGCTCATGACTTTTGCGGTCATTGCTCTTGTCGTCCAGGTCATTCTGGGCGGGATCACCGTGGTGAACGAGCTTCCGGCGCAGGTTGTGACCGCCCATCTCTTTGCAGCTGAAGTGCTGATTGCAACGCTTGTCCTCACGCTCCTCATACTCAAAAACCCACTTCCCGCCCGTGGGACTCCTAGAGACCCCATCTATTACTGGGTAGTGGCGATGGCTGCTGTTACCATGATCATCCTTCTATCGGGGACCTACATTGTGGGGAGGAACGCCGGCGCCGTCTGTCCTGACTGGCCGATGTGCACAGACGGTGGATGGCCGGACTTCAATCTCCAATGGGAGCACATGTCCCACAGGGTCGTAGCAGGTATCGGCGGACTGTTCATTATCGTCGGCGCAATGAAAGCTCGACGGTACAAAGTCAGATCCCGCGCGTTGGCCGGCATGGGCATGGGAGCAGCAGGCCTGGTTATCGCTCAGGTGATAGCAGGAGCAGCCAACCCGTGGTTTGACTTCGCCTCGACAGCACAGGTCGTCCATTTAAGCCTGGCAACAGCACTCTGGATGCATCTGGTGGCAATGGCAGTGATGGCGTATCGCCTAGCGCCTGCAGGCGAGGCTTCGGATACTGAACCTGAAGTAACATCGGAGCCAAAGCCGCTATCACCGTTACGCGTGACGATCAATGACTACATTGCCCTGACTAAACCCAAGGTCATGACACTGCTGCTGCTGACGGCACTCGGCGGCATGGTCCTGGCCGATGAAGGTATGCCAGGGGTCTGGTTGATTGCAACGGTCCTCATCGGCGGTGCATTGGCCTCCGGAGGCGCAAGCTCCATCAACCACTGGATGGACAGGGACATTGATCGACTCATGGCCCGCACAGCCACCAGACCGGTCGCTAGTGAACGTCTAGGCGGCCCACAGGCCATTGTGTTTGGGCTTGTGCTGAACATCCTATCGTTTGGCCTACTCTGGTGGGGCGCAAACCTGCTTGCGGCGTCCCTGGCGATAGGCGGCACGCTCTTCTACGTCATCATCTACACTAAGTGGCTGAAACGGACCACGGTGCAGAACATCGTCATTGGTGGCGCGGCGGGCGCTGTACCACCCCTGGTGGGCTGGGCTGCGGTGACGGGAAGCCTATCCCTCACGGCATTCTATCTCTTTGCTATTGTGTTCTTCTGGACGCCGCCCCACTTCTGGGCGCTGGCACTCCTGATCCGACGCGACTACGCCGATGCGGGCATTCCTATGTTGCCGGTCATTGAAGGGGAAGCCAGCACACACAGGGCCATTCTAATGTACACGCTGATCCTGACGATGCTGACCGTCCTTCTGTACACGGCTTCAGACAACCTGGGGTACGGATACCTGATTACGGCCACGGCCTTGGGCGGAATCTTCATCGCCTATGCCATCCAACTGTTCCGCAAGACGGAACCTCGGGCGGCTGCACCCATCTATAAATACTCGCTGCTGTACCTTGCGATACTGTTCGTTGCCATCATGATCGACAGCCCCGTCTAGTGCCTTAGGCACCCTTGCTGCGACTTCGTCGCCCTTCCTCACTGTCTGTTATAGATTCACGTTCTGGAAATTACCTCAGTGTCTTCATATCCGACAATCGACATTAATACCTGGCCACTCCGATTCTTGGTCAAGAACGTCAGGTCGCGAAAGTATAACCACCCCGTAAGCAAAAATGCCTAAGGCATAAAAAAGAGAGGCCGTAATGGCCTCTCTTCCTTTTATTCAATGAATGGAATCTAGATCTGTGGCAATGCTTCTCGCGCCTGCTCCACCACTTTGGCAAAGCCTTCAGGCTGAGCAATGGCCATCTCAGAAAGAACCTTGCGGTTCAGTCCGATGCCTGCCAGGGTCAAACCCTGAATGAACCTGCTGTAACTGAGATCCAGTGCCCGCGTTGCTGCGCCGATACGGAGTATCCACAGCTTGCGGAAATCGCCCTTGCGCTCACGTCGGTGGGCATAGGCGTATGACAGGGCATGTAGCATCGATTCCTTGGCTCGACGGTAATGGCGATGTCGGACGCTTCCATGGCCCTTGGCAGCTTCCAGGACTTTCTTATGACGATGTTTCTTGGGAACGCTGTTTGTAGCTCGTGGCACTGAGGCACCTCTTCAATAGCTGTTGGTTTACTTACGATTTAGGCATAGGGCATGAGCTTGCGCAACCTTCGGACCAATCCGATGGCTACGGGCTCTTTCTGATCATAACCCCGCTTGAGGGCGGAGGTCTTCTTCCGGCGAAGGTGGCTCCTTGAACCGTGGAGCTTCATCATCTTGCCGGTGCCTGTGACATGGATACGAGAAGCAGACGCTTTGTGCGTCTTAAGCTTGTACTTCTTTAGCTTGGTCGCCAACGGGGGTCTCCTCTTCCTCAGCTACCTTGGCAGGCTTGGGCGGTGGCACTGCTGCCATGGGTGCCAGGATTATGTTCAATCGTCTGCCCTCCATCAGCGGAGGGGTTTCTAGTTTTGCTTCTTCTTTTAGCTGTTCCGCCACGCCTCTGAGGATCGACACGCCCAGTTCAGGGTGGGTAATCTCTCGACCACGGAACATCACACTGACTTTAACCTTGGCTCCATCACTAAGGAGTTCCTGGATACGTCGAATCTTTGAGTCTCTATCGTGGTTCGCGATGCGAGGCCTGAACCGCACTTCACGAACAACGTTCGTCTTCTGACTCTTACGAGCTTCCCGGTCACGCTTGGTCTGCGTGTACCGGAATCGTCCATAATCGAGCAGTCTGCAAACGGGCGGGCTCGCGTTGGGAGACACCTCTACGAGGTCTACACCCTGGTCACGCGCCATCTGTATGGCTTCGGCTGTTCCTAAGACGCCAAGCTGTTCGCCATCGTCACCAATCAGCCGAACCTCACGGACCCGTATTTGCTGGTTAATGCGAAAATCTTTACCAGCTATGCTAAACACTCCTCGGCTAAGATATCTATCGAATATAGCATACAGCTACGTAGGTGTAAACAGTTTAGTGGCTGGAATTCGTGGGTGCTGGGGGCAAAACGGCGTTATGGACAAGGCCCACCAGTTCAGTGGCTGACGCGACGTTGCTGCAAGTCACGTGCCGCTCCAATCCTGACAGGATTTCCTGGGGTGTGCGAGGGCTGGCAAAGTTGGCCGTCCCTATCTGAATCGCCCGCGCTCCGGCATAGATGTAGTCGAGGGCGTCGTTGGTCGTTTCAATGCCGCCGACCCCGATTATGGGTATCTCCACCGCACGGTACGTCTTGTAGACCATCGCCAGGGAAATCGGCTTGAGAGCAGGGCCTGAGATGCCTCCTGTGGCGGTTCCCAGCACAGGACGGACCTCGTCATGCTCCAGCGCCATTCCTATAAGGGTGTTGGTCAACGTGAGGGCGTGGGTGCCCGCTTCAACGGCCGCTTTGGCGATAACGGTGATGTCCGTGACGTTGGGCGATAATTTCGTGATGACGGGCAAGCGAGTCGAGCTTACTACCGCGCGCACTGCTTCTCCGGTGAAGTCGGGGCTCTGAGCAAAATCGAGGCCGCCTTCCACGTTGGGGCAGCTAACGTTGATCTCGATGGCTGCGATGCCCGGCGTGCCGTCGATGGCCGCCGCCAGTTGCCGAAACTCATCGACACGCTCTCCGGCGATACTCAGGATGACAGGAACCTGCCAGTCCACCCATCGTGGCGCCTGATCCCGCAGGACAACCTCTATGCCGGGGTTTTGGAGACCAATGGAGTTCATGGTCCAGGCTTTGGCGTGGGCTATGCGAGGCGTGGCATTGCCGAGACGTGGTAGAACAGTGGTGGTCTTGGCGACGACTGCACCAAGTCGCTGGAACTCGACGCCTGCTGCCATGTGGCTGCCGTACCCGTCTTGGCCGAAGGTGCCGCAGGAAATCATCACCGGGTTCCGTAGCAGCAGCCCGGTCTCATGGCCTGGAGCAATGTTCACGGACAAGTCTGGCATCATCACCTCTCCAGGGATTCTTCCACATCCCGTAGCGGGAAGCAAGGGTTTTAGCCGTATGCAGCGTACCAGTTACATACTCGTCGTTCCGGCGAAAGCCGGAATCCAGGAACCATTCAATGGCCTTCATCCTGGGCACCGGCCTCCGCCGGTGTGACGTCTTATATTTCTTCTTTCAGAGGATAAAACATATACACTATCCCACTACAAAAAGGGCCCCGACGTATCGGGGCCCTTTCATTACAAGCTAGTGGGTGGCTAACGTATGGTGGTTCTTCGCAGGAAGGGCGGAAGATCCAGATCGACCTCGCTCGGAGGGAATGAACCCTGTGTGCCAAAGGAAGAATCCAGGTAGTCCGAAGCTTCATCGCCCCCATCGGGAATCCCTGTGGCAATGAGGGTCACCCGCGTCAGGTCGTCCTTGGCATCACCGTTGACCATTCCGAAGAAGATCATGGCGCGATGATCCACCTGAGCTGCGATGTACTCGCCAGCCTCATTGACCTCTCCTAATGTCATGGAGGGGCCGCCGGTAACGTTGAACAGCACTCCTTTGGCGCCTTCAAGGGAGACGTCCAGCAGCGGGTTGTTCACGGCCTGCTTGGCGGCTTCCAGCGGACCACCCTTACCCCGAGCTTCGCCGATGGCCATCATTGCTTTGCCAGGAACCTTCATGATGGCCTTCACATCGGCAAGGTCCACGTTAATCTCGCCAGGGAGGTTGACCAGCTCCGCGACAGACAGGACGCCGAGCATTACGGCATCATCAGCCAGGCGGAGTGCTTCTTCCATGGAGGTGTCACCCTTGAAGAGGCTCAACAGCCGCTCATTGTGGATGACAATCAGGTTGTCTACGTGATTTTTGAGCTCGGCGATGCCCGAATGGGCGGTCTCCAAGCGACGTGCGCCTTCAAAGGTGAAGGGCGTTGTGGCCACCGCTACGACCAGTGCGCCTGCCTGCTTTGCCATATCTGCGACGATGGGTGCGGCTCCGGTGCCGGTTCCGCCGCCCATGCCGATGGCAAGGAAAACAAGGTCAGCACCGTTAATTATCTTCTTTAACGCCTGCTTGGATTCACCTGCTGCCTTTGCGCCCATCTCCGGGTCGCCGCCGGCACCGAGGCCTCGTGTAAGGTTCTCGCCGATGTGGACAACGTTCGCGCCTTCAGCCTGCCCAAGTGCTTTCAAGTCCGTGTTGACGCAGGCATAACTCACACCTGGAACCTGACGGGCCCTCATCATGCGCATGATGGCATTAGAGCCACCACCACCTACGCCAATAGCACAAATGCGCGCAGGTCCTTCTTGGGAGAGGGGCATGTTCGGAAGGGGAATAGCCTGAGTTGTAGAGCGCGAATGCTTCGCAGCCATATCTACCAGTCCTCCAGCAGGGTTCTGATTCTCAGTGAGACCAGAACACATTCAATGCGGAAACTCTACCGACATTGCTCAACCATGTCAAGGTGCAATGTTCGCAATTATGTCACTAAGCAAAGCTTTCCGCATTGTAATGTAAGCGTCCGGGCACCTATGCTCTAGAACGGTCTATGTGGCCTATAAGTTCCTCAAAGGGCATGTCTGCCATCGACTCCAACACCATATCCGCGTCGCCTACACCCAGCAGTCTGGTCAGCGCGTTGGGCACCGCCACGGTGAAGATGCCTGCGCGGGTTGCCGATAGGATGCCGTTGGGCGAGTCCTCCAGGGCGATGGCCTGGTCAGCAGTTATGTCCAAGGCTTTTAACGCTGCAATGTACACACCGGGTTGGGGTTTTCGCTGCATCACATCCGGGTCGTTCCAACACCTGACGATGTCGAAGTGATGCATGAGGCCGAGTCGTTCAAGGTGGGTTGTGACCCAGTTTCGCGATGAGTTCGACGCGACGGCCAGCTTACGATCCATGCGTTTCGCTTCTGTAATGTACGACTCGACGCCGGGGAGGATGGTCTCGGCATCTATTAGCACAGCCTCTCGGGGTTTGCGCACATTACGTATCGCAGCAGCATCGAGGGGTTTACCAAGAATGCCTTCCAGGTGGGCCACGGGATCGAAGCTGTCCTCCGTGCCCACGTTGGCCGCCCATTCTTCCAGCGCCAACTCACAGTCGTACTCTTTGTAGACCTCTTGCCAGCTCTGGAAGATGGCGCTCTCCGTATCAAGGATGAGCCCGTCAAAGTCAAAGATAACCGCTTTAATCATCAGTCCTACTTGTAGGTGGTATGTCCGATAGCGACAGGCGCCAAAACCCCGTCAGGGAACAGAAGCCCTTAAAGGACTCTAAGCAACAGGGGCGTCGGCGTAGTATTCCATACCCAGGTGAGTGATCTGCTCCACGCCCATCATCCATCGCAGGGTGTTCTTGAGCTTGGTCTGCTGGATGAACAAGTCATGCTCCGGATACACCTGGGACGACGTGTGCGGGGCCTTGAAGTAGAAGGACAGCCATTCCTGGATGCCACCCATCTTGGCCCGCTTTGCCAGGTCCATGAAAAGTGCCAGGTCCAGCACCAACGGAGCAGCAAGGATGGAATCAGAGCAGAGGAAGTTGACCTTGATCTGCATGCGTCGACCCAGCCAACCAAAGATGTCTATGTTGTCCCAACCCTCTTTGTTGTCGCCACGTGGCGGGTAGTAGTTGATGCGGACTTTGTGATAAGCATCGCCGTAGAGGTCAGGGTAGACCTCCGGCTGCAGGATGTACTCCAATGCGCCCAGCTTTGACTCTTCTTTGGTCTTGAAGTTCTCAGGCTCGTCCAGCACCTCGCCGTCGCGGTTACCGAGGATGTTGGTGGAGAACCAACCATCCAAGCCCAACATACGGGCTTTCAACATTGGTGCTATCACCGTCTTGACCAGGGTCTGGCCTGTCTTGAAGTCCTTGCCGCAGATGGGCACGCCGTTGTCGGTGGCCAGCTTCTCAATCGCCGGGATGTCCACCGTGAGGCTTGGACTACCGTTGACGAAGGGAACGCCCTCTTGAATGGCGGCGTACGCGTACATCATGGAGGGGGCGATGCGCTCATCGTTCTCCTGGAGCGCACCCATGAACCCTTCAATCTCCTGGTGAATCTCCGAGGGAGTAATGAATTTTTCGGTAGATGCTGCGTAAATCATGACCAGCCGGTCACACTTGTTCTTCTCTTTGAAATTCCTGATGTCCTCGCGGATGGCGTTCACCAAGTCGAGCTTGGTAGCAGCGGTCTTCACGTTGGTTCCGTGAATCCGCTTGATGTAATCGTTGTCGAACACGGCAGGCATCGGCTCGATGGTCTTCAGGAAGTCAGCAATTGGCTCGATGTCGTCGTGGGCGTTCAGCACGCCGCACTTCAATGCAGACTCGTAGGCGTTGTCGGGAATGGGGTCCCACGCACCGAAGACGATCTGGTCCAGGCCTGCCAGGGGGACAAAATCTCGAATCAGGGGCATGTTCTTATCAGGTCGTTTGCCGACACGGATAGTGGCCATCTGGGTTATCGAACCAACGGGTTGGCCCGTGCCGCGACGGACGTGCTCCACGCCGCATATCAGGGTTGATGCGACTGCGCCCAGACCCACAAGTAGAATTCCAAGCTTGCCGTCTGCGGGCTCCACCGCCGGAAGCATCGCCACCACGAAGTCCTTGGCATCAAGGGCGATGCCCCTTCCGTGGGCTAGGGCGATGAGTGTGGCGTGCCACTGTGAGGGTATGCGGCCGGTCTTGGCCCAGTGCTGCACAGTGCTCTGTCGTTTGCCGAGGAGTTCTGCCAGTGCGGACTGTCCGCCGAAACGCTGGATAATCTGTTCTGCAGGGTTACTTTGTGTATTCATAAAAAGCATATTAACGAAAAAATCGTTAGGATGCAATATTGTTCACTTGGTGATTTATATCAGAATGCCGCCAAGGCCTAAGCCCGGCGACGTTCCACACATTACAATCTCCAGCGCTCGCCCTGCCTAGCCGCCAAGGCCCGGTTCTGTCATCTTCTCTGGCTTCAGAAGTTGATCGATTTCCGCCTCTGAAAGACCAGACTCCTCGCGGGCGACCTCTCGGATGGTGCGACCGTCCTTGGCAGCCTGCTTGGCTATAGCTGCCGCTTTGTCGTACCCGATGGCCGGTGCCAGGGCTGTGCCCAGCATCAAACCGCGTTCAACCAGGTCAGGCCCGGCAGTTGTTGCGCCAATGCCGGTAATGCATTGCTCGGTGAAGTTAGCTGCTGAAGCAGCCAAAAGCGACGTAGATTGCAGGATGTTGTATGCCGCTACAGGCATCATCATGTTCAACTCAAAGTAACCGCCCTGGCCAGACATCGCGATGGTGGCATCGTTACCGATGACCTGGGCCACTACCTGGATGACCGACTCCGATATGACGGGGTTGACCTTGCCCGGCATGATGGAGCTTCCCGGCTGAACCTCAGGCAACGTGATCTCACCGAGGCCCGCGCGAGGTCCGGAGCCCAACCAACGGATGTCGTTGGCGATCTTGTACATACTCGTAGCCACAGTCCGCAGCACTCCGCTGGTCTCAACCACGCCGTCCAAGCTGTTCTGGGCCTGGAAGTGGTTCTCTGTTTCACGCACAGTCACGCCGATCTGCTTGGAGAGTCGAGCGCACGTCCGGGCAGAGAACTCAGGGTGGGCGTTGACGCCGGTGCCGACAGCTGTGCCACCCAGGGCCACTTCAGACAAATCTTGCTGGGCGTGATCGAGTCGCTGCACGGCTCGTTCCGCCTGGCCTGCATAGCCGCTGAACTCCTGGCCAAGTCGAACAGGCGTGGCGTCCTGAAGGTGGGTGCGGCCCGTCTTGACGATGGACCAGAACTCCTTGGACTTGGCTTCCAGCGCCTTCTGCATCCCCTGGAGCGCCGGAACCAGATCGTCCTTGATGGCTGACAGGGCCGCAATGTGGATGGCCGTGGGAATCACATCGTTTGATGACTGGCACATATTCACGTGGTCGTTGGGGTGCACCAGCTTGGAGCCCCTGTCACCGCCCAGCATCTCCGTGGCGCGGTTTGCGATGACCTCATTGGCGTTAGTGTTGGTGGACGTGCCGGAGCCCGTCTGGAAGATGTCCAGCACAAAATGCTCGTCCAATGCGCCATCAATGACTTCTTGAGCTGCCTTGACCACTGCATCGCCAGTCTTGGCGTCCAGCAGCCCCAGCTCCATGTTGGTCTGGGCCGCAGCCTGCTTGACCATACCCAGAGCGCGAATGAAGCCTCGCGGGAATCGAAGGTCGCTGATGGGGAAGTTGAGCACCGCTCGCATAGTGGACGCGCCGTAGTAGGCGTCC
>CAUZTE010000022.1:0-10135 GCA_963582565.1 Dehalococcoidia bacterium
AAGCTGGAAGCAGCGCCAGGGCTGTGGCGGCGGCGGCGCAAGGTTATCCTCATCAGCAAAGAGCTCAGCTGCCTCAGAAGGGAACAACGGTCTGCCTTCCGCTTTCACCAACCATCGCCCATAGGAGTTCACAGATAGGGGAACGATGGGGTACGGAAACCCTTTGCGATCAAAATCCAGGTACAGGATGGAGTTCAAAAACGCGTGCCCCAAGGATTTGGAATGGAGGGGTTTGTATGCATACGCCACGTCTATCCCGTCACCAAGCAGCGCCGTTGCCAGATACTTCCCGGCTTTACGATGACCCTTGATGGTGAACTTCTTGTCGTCCGGTTCGTTCCACCAGTTCACCCCTCTGGTGTTGTGGAGCCAGGGTTGTGCCACTACCTCGTCATAGGCCAGGATGGCAAACGGAGGAACGATGTCTTCTTTGAAGTTCTCATACTGGTCATCACCAAACATGACGACGACATCTGGCTGGAAGTCATCCAACTCCTGCCGAGCGATGCGGAACCGTTCGATCATTGCATGTCGATGCTCTTCAGAATGGGTCAGCCCCTCATCGTCGCCCCACTGTGCTCGCATGGTGGGGTTCCAGTTCTCGGGGTTACGGAGTTCGTCAGGCAGCCCAGGGTCTTTCAACGTTGCATTGAACCGGCCTACCAATGGACTCTGAGCCGTCAGACCTGGGTAGTGGGTAATCCCTAATCCCAGAATCTCTCCCATGCGACCCTCCTTTTAACTCATCCGTAAAACAGCAACGCGCGAGGTGCGCGAGATGACCCGATGCTACTCCCAGCTTGGAAGCGCGTCAAACCGCCATGAGTCGCTGCGGCGAGGAGACTAAAGGCGAATATGCGGCCTGTGGGCCGGGGGACTAAAGCCGTATGTCGCAGTTACGCCAGTGCCCCCATCGGATCCCAAGGGGGAAGAATGATTGGTTCAACTTCAAAGGCCTTCAGCAACTCCTCGGACAGATACTTCTTTGGGACTGCAATCTCAAACATATGCTCAGCAAACCAGGAGTCGTTCATCATGAAGAAACCCTTGTCGCCAACCTTGTCGTCCCAGCTGTTCTCCACGCGCCACCGCTTTGGCTTGCCATCCACCATATCCACGCCGGTGAACAACATGGCATGGGTCATACTGGTCTGGTGGTACTCCAGGCGCGAGGCTTTGTCCAACGAGAACTCCGCGCCGTACACACTCTCGTAATCGAACAACTCGGCGTCCCAGATACCCAGGTCGCGATCCATCTGCTTGCCTGTATCGCAGCCCATCCAAACGGGCAGGCCGTCCTCAAGCTGTTTGGCCGTCAGGTCTTTCATCAACTGGATGTCCACGTTCAAATACTTGATGGGTGGTCCGTCCTTCAGATTGCCCAGATATTTGACCGTGTACGTCTTACCCTGCTCGCTGGTGGGCCGAGGGTCGTGCACCAAGCACACATACTCGTCCAGGGGCGTCTTCACGTACTTATCCGCGAACTCCACAGGGGACATTTCACCGTCGCGACGGAACTCATCATCCTTGTCCTTCCACTGCCAGAAGAACGAGGAAGGCGGGGTACCCAGATGGATACAGAGCATCTGATAGATGGTACCGACCACCTCGTCTTTGATCTTCCTCATCTCGTCGAGGCCTGATTCGGTAGCGTACGAGTCTCGAATCCGCTTGGAGCCCTGTCGCACCTGGTAGTTGAGCATCTGGTTCAATCGAGAGGAGTTGCTGGAGCTATCCGTCTCAACCATGACCGACTTTGGTACCACGCCGTACTTCTTGACCAGGGATACGAACATGTCCCACTGGCCGCCGTCCTCTATAGGGCGCTGCAGCAGCCAGGCTACGGTGCGGTCGTCCACAGGGAGGTCGGCCGTCTCAATGACAGCCTCAAGGACAAAGTTGGCTCGCTCAAGCTTGTCCCAGAACATCAGGTAGCTCTGGGAGAACTCGAACTCTTTGAGGTTGAGCTCATTGCGGGTGTCAGAACGCACCAGGTTCAGCCCGGCGAACATCCAGCATCGTCCGGTCCGTGACTGATTCGTAACCTTCCAACTGTCCAGCACGGTGGAGAAGCTATGCGTCGCCTCCGCCACGATGGAACGCTGCATGGCGACCTGGTTCACATCGTGCCTGGTCACCACGTTCTGCATGAGCGCTTTTGCGGGGTCAGATGCGAACTGGTCTTTATACGCCTGGATTTTGCCCGGTGTTAGGGCCTCGGATTTTTGCTTGTCATCAGAATCTGCTGAATCCATAGGGTTCCCTCCCCTGTTCTTGGTTGACGATATTGTAGACCGCGCAACGAGTGCGTCACCATATCGCTCTCAAATCACATGAGTCCCAGGATTTCGATTCTGGGAAATCCATTGCCCCCCAGATCGGTCTCCAGGACGTTCAGCACCGGTGCGTCCTTTCCAGTGCCCGCCAGCCTCTCGAACTCTTTTTCGACTACGTCTTCGAATTTCGCATCACCAATGAAGGCAGTCACCTGTGTGAGGTTGCTGTACTGCGCCCCAGCGTCCTTGAGAAGAGCGCTAACGCCCTCAAAAACGTTTGCCGTATGCTGACTAACATCTTCGCTGCGCTGACCAGCAAATATCCGGGAGGTGGTGATTAGGTTGCCCGTCATAGCTCCCATGGACATCGGATCCTGGTGAACTAGGCCCTCAACTTCTAGCACTCTACGGTTCGGAGCGTCGGCCAAGGCCATGACTTGAGCACTGACCAGAATCCCCTCGGGCAGGGACGTAGGCACGTACTTATGGGGTGGCCTATCGTTTGGGTTGGGGAACCACTTCTCCCACGGGGGGTTCAACTTCTTTCGATCTGTCAAATCGGTCATGAAGAAGGTTACGCGCGTCAGATTGTCATGCCCAAGGCCGGCCGACTTCAGAAAGGCATCAATCGCTTCAAATGTCGCCGCGATCTGACCGTCCAGATCCTTCCCCTTGATGGCTCCCGTGCAGGGGTCTACAGGCGCCAGATTAGGGGCAAATACAAAGGAGCCAAGCCGAACGCCTGCCGGCTTGGAGTTCTTCTCCAGACAAAGGTACAACTCTTCAAACAATTCACCAGTCGCCATGATCTTCCTCCAATCCCCTAGTAAGCAACGCTTTAAAGGGCTGCCATCATTTCAATTGAAATCTGCATCGAATTCGAGACGACGTTCACCATTTGGTGGCAAACCGGTCGCTTCGCCGGGTCAGGGAACCTTTCTTCGAAGACCTTGCGTGCGACTTCCTTGTATGAGTCATCTCGTCCGAACATGTTGATTTGAACGATGTTGTCCTCTGTACCTCCAGCGAGTTTAACCAGGGTTGCGAAGTTCTCAAAGGTCTGTCGTGTCTCTGCTTCAAGGCCGCCCTCCACGATTTTGCCAGTAGTCTGGTCATTGCCGTGACATCGGGAAGTAAAGAACCAGTTCCCCATCTTGACAGCAGGGTCCCGGGCAGTGATGTTGGGGATATCGATCCGCGTTCGTTTGCCGCCGATGATCCCCACGGCATCCAAGTGGACCAGATGGCCGGGGGGTAGATCAGCGAGCAGCGCTTTCAGCCCAGGCCGGTCTGCTTTGTCCGGGTACAGAGCCTCCCATGGTTCGTAGATGGGCTCACGGTCTGCCATCGTCGTGACATATGCGGAGCAACGGACGACATTATCCATGCTGCCTCCGGCCCGTTCCATCAACCGCTGCAGGTGCTCAAGGATCTTGCTCATCTGGGCTACCAGGTCGCCTGCAGGCTCCCCTGTAACGGGATCGATTCCAGCAAGTCCGTTCGCAAAGACCATATCGTTGATTCGGATACCGACGGGTATGGTTGCTTGCGGCTGCGCAGGATAAACCTCAAAGAACTGCTTGATATCAGCGACCATGTGCGCTCCCCTTCCGATCTGTCTAGTTGTCCTCAGAAGCAATGATTTCCAGCATTACCTGAAGTGCACCGCCTCCATACTTGAGGGGGTGCAATACCGGGCGGGTGAAGGCGTCTGGGAAGAGCTTTTCCCACCGTTCGGTGACGAGTGGCAAGTTTGCGAGATCGGCAACGAAAGCCCGTCCCTGTTTGACGTCTGACCAGGACATGCCACCGGTCTTCAGTAATGCTTCAACGTTACTAAATAGATGCTCCGCCTGGGCCTCAACCCCCTCGGCGGGCTTTCCTGTCGCTGGATCATAGGGCAGCACTCTTGAGGAAAAGAGATAGGGGCCCATCTTCACACCCAGAGGAATAGGGTTGGTGTGGGCTACGCCTGGAACATTCAGAACCTGCCTGGGTTGGTTCAGCACGGCAAAGTAGTCCATGTAGATCAACTCATCCCCGGGGAGGTCCGCCGTCAGGAATTTGTATGTCGGGCGGTCGTTCTCATTCGGGAAGGACTCCACCCACGGCGGGTTCATCGATTCCCTGTCACGGCCGAAGTCTTGAAAGTACATGCTGACCTGGGCGATGTTTGCGGTTGTTCCACCAACACTCTCAATCGAGCGCCTAATGTTCTGGTGAGCATTTTTGAGTTGGGTTTCGATATCTTTGCCCAGTACTCCGGTATCGGGATCCGTACCCACAATCCTAAACCCTCGTACCATGTCTCCAGACTTGAGGGCGACAGGTAGCGGACTAACCGACTGGTCTCCGAAGATTTCAATGAAAGTTGGCATGTATTATTCCTCACTTGTGGGCAAACCACTTTCGGTATCAAGCCGAATAGACATCCTCAGCGCGCAGGGGACTCCCCCAACCGAGAGAGTCTCCTGCATCCGATATGACCCAATATCGATGGTCCTGGTTAAACGGTGGAGACCATGTGCTTCTCAGCTTCCGCTACCCAATCCTGCTCCGGGTCAATGGTGAAACCTGCAGAGCGTACTTTGAACTTTTCCGGAGCGTGGGCCAGCTCTGGTTCGTTACCCTCCATGAGGTCTCTAGCAAGGGCCATCACCATTTTGCGAAATAGTATGATCCCACGGTCAGATGTGCCGAGGTGCTCCTCCCAGCGGGGGGACATCCCACCCATGCTCTCCTGGATGGAGCAGTCCTGTTCACCGATGCCCTTGATTCCCGTGAATGTCTGTGTCTTCTGCTGAACTCGGTCGATCATGTAGTTGTTGTCTAGTTTGCGGATGGGACTCCAGGCGCTTGAAATGTTCAAATCCCAACGCGTAGCGTTCTTGTCGACCTCACAGTGGATGCCAAATCCCTCAAGGTTCTTGTCTCTTTCTTCTTGGGTCAGTGGTCGGGTGGCATTCCAAGTCATGGTGTATGCCCAACAGTGGGTGTCGTCGATGGGTATCCAAACGTGGCCGCCAATGTTGCGGTCAGGCTTATCGCTGCTGGGTATCATCATGAAGGAGGGAGCCATAACCGGCCGGATGCGCCAGTAGTGCCTCCCATCAGGCTGGACGCGCCTGCCTGCTTCAATAAAGCCAAAATCCCGTAATACTATCTGCATTACGGGGGATTTGTCAGCTGTGCTAGGAGTGATGTTATCCAGGTCCGAATTGTGTAGGTAGGAAATATGGCTGGAGTCGATTCCACCTTCTGTGGCCTGAGCCCAATTATTTTCTTGAAGCCGCTTGGTCACCTGCACATGACTATCGGGCACCCTTGCCCACTCTAAATATGGAATTTCGGCCGGCTCCAATTCCTTTGGCCCCATGTATGCCCAGACACATGATCCTGCCTCTCGAGTCGGGTAAGCCAGAATTTTCACCTTGCCTTGAAATTTGCTCTCATCCGGCTCATTGGGCATGTCTACACAGTTGCCGTCTACGTCGTACTTCCAGCCGTGGTAGGTGCAGCGGATGCCGCATTCTTCGTTCCTACCCCAGAAGAGCATTGCGTGGCGGTGGGCACAGAACGCCGAGACCAATCCAACTTTCCCGTTGGTATCTCTAAACGCCAATAAATCTTCACCTAAGATCTTTATCGCCACTGGTGTGCAATCCGGCTCAGGCAACTCTTCCGAAATGAGCACAGGTATCCAAAAACGCCGGAAGAGTTCACCCATTGGTGTTCCCGCATTTGTTTCGCACAATATCTTGGTTTCTTCGTGGCTCAGCATGCGTTGTACTTCCTTCTTCCTGTCCTAACCTATTTGGCTATCGAGCAGCCTTGATGGTGTCAAAATGACTGAAGACGCGGGAGATGGATCCTGGATAAGGCCAGGATGCTACGATCTCAGGATTGACTATCATCTCTGCCGGAAGCCAGAAGAGCGGGACCTGGGTGGGCTCATCCATGGTCCCTCCCCTACAAAACGTTCTTTTCAGTTTCCTTTACATCTGTATGCACTTCACAGTTGCGGGCATGGTTGCAGACAATCCCACAAAAGTCAATGCATGTTATATAATGTATTTGCATTTCATTCTTTTGTGTAATTGAGGAGATATGAACATTGGACATTCGTGACCTCCAGCTATTACGGCTCACTGCATTGGGCCAGAGCCTATCGCAGGCCGCGGAAACCTTGGGAATAAGCCAACCAACAGCTACAAAGCTCATCCAAAACCTTGAAAATGAGATGGGAGGAGATCTGTTCTTTCGAAGAAAACGCCCCATTCAATTAACGCCGCTGGGTCTTTCCATGGCTGAGCGTGCCTCTTCTCTGGTTGATGAATTGGAGCTTTTGATTCCACAGGCCCCCCAAGGTGAGTTGAATCTGCCCATAGTGATAGCTGCAACAACGGAGGTATTCGCCCACGTGCTTGCGGATGTTCTAGGTCGTTTCCATGTAAAGTGGCCGGACGTCCGGTTCGCCATTCGCGAGGGCGTTCAAAATGCATCATTTGAATCGGTTGTAAGCGGTCAAGCCCATTTCATGGTTGGGGGGAAGCCGCCTGCCCGCCTTAGGTTGGACTATATGCCTCTTGGCGTTGTCCGCCGGGTGGTTTTAGCGCCCATTTCCCATCCCCTATTGCAGGTGCGACGGCTGACGTTTGGCGAGCTGGCGAAATGGCCCATCATCGTCAGTGGGATGTATGAATATGACCCTTCACCTCAAGCACTGCTCGCTGGGTTCAAGCGCCAAGGTCTCCAGGGTCAAATCGCCTTTGAAGTAGGTAATATGGATTCCATGAAACGGTATGTCGCCATGGGATTCGGCATAGGCGCAGGACCAGCGTACATCGTTGAAACCGGGGACTTAGAACAGCTGTCAGTGATCTCAGCCTCATCGTTGTTGCCGAACCGTGAGATGGGGATCGTTACGCTCCCCGCAAAGCCTCTGCCAGCTCAGACCACGAAGCTGCTGGAGATGATCACGTCTGAAGTCCCGGCTTGGCTGGAGCAAATACAATTGTTTGACGCTTAAATAAGTAGGGGCAGGCGAAATCCTGCCCCTACTTTTGATCGATAATTGCTAAATATCTAATCGGTATATTCAGGTACGTATCGGTGCATTGTGTCCGAGTGGGTGAACCCTGCGCCCAATGCCTCGAATCCGACTTGGGCATAGTCCCAATCACCCTTTCCTTCACCACCGCCTCCGCCTGCCACTGCGATGCCGCCAACCATCTTGTCACCACTAATGATGGCCATGCCACCTGGCAACGTGGTCAGCATCGAGTCATTCCAGTCGGCCGGTCCGCGGTGACCTTCCTCTGCCTGCCGATCCCAGAACTTGATAATTCCATTGGTGTCCATGTCGAACGCGGCAGCGCTATAGGCTTTCCGCCATGCTGCCTTCATGAACCGGTATGGCCTACCATCCATACGACAGCCAGCAATGAAATCCGCGTGTTGGTCAACAACCACAACAGCAATTTGAGAACCCCTCTCGGTAGCAGCTGCTATCACTGCTTCGATAACACGGTTTGCCTCTTCCAAGCTGAGAGATTTCTGTACTAGCATTCTCGATTTCCTCCCCTTCTACGTTCGCTTGAGCATGCGATTTTCGATTGTGAGTCCGATACCAGTTTTAATGTTGGTAAGGCTATCATGCGAGTCAAGAGGGGTGGTTGCGCGTGGACAAAATCACCGCTATGGTACCGAGCGTCCAGAAAGCATAACGGGGAGGAATGTGGGCAATGGGACAAGCACTTGAGGGCAAGGTAGCCATTGTGACAGGGAGTTCTCGCGGAATAGGCCGTGGAATCGCCATGTGCCTGGCAGACGAGGGAGCCGATGTGGTGGTTTGCGCACGAAGCGACGAGTCTGCCGCCAATCCGTTGGGATCGATCGAACAAACGGCACGAGAGATCCGAGACGCCGGGGGGAAGGCGACCGCCATGAAGCTCGACGTCACAAAAGACGATGAGGTCCGTAGCGTCATTGAAGCAGTGAAGCGGGACTATGGCCACATAGACATCGTGGTGAACAATGCCGCTCGCATGGGCCAGGGTGGTGGCGATTTCTGGGGAAGCGGGCCGGAAAACCTTGATGCCTACTACTTCACCAACGTCCGTGCCCCCTACCTCATAACTACTCTTGTGGCGCCTCACATGGAGACCATTGGAGGCGGGGCCATCATCAACATCACCTCGGCTGGTGCTAACCTACCGCGACCGCCCGGCCCTGACTGGCAACTTCCGGAAGGTAGGACGTACGTTGGCTACGGAATCACAAAGGCCGCATTAAACCGATGGGTAGCAGGAATCGCCGGAGAACTGCGATTACACAACGTTGCGATCGTGGCCGTAGACCCGGGTCGTACCGTGGTCGAGCGCAACATCGCTAATCCTATTGCCGGCGTTGATTACAGCACTGCCAACACGCCCGAGACAACCGGCCGAGCGGTGGTGTTCATCTGTCAGGCCGCGATGGCGTATACAGGCCGGGTAGTGGAGTCTAAAGAGTTAGTCGATCAAAACAACCTGAAATTGAGCGGCATGACGCCCCGAAATCAAGCCTGACCGGTAAGATAAACAGAGTTCTCAGTCTCGATATTTTCGAGTTAAAGTCGAAGGGTCTGACTCTTGCTCTTTTGAAATTTATTACAAATTGGCGATCAGAAGGACCTGATAGCGGATCCGACCACCGTTAGTGGCCAATATCGTCACTACCGGGCCCTCCCCCATCTCTACGATAAACACCATACAAGGCAAGATTCTCTCGATAAGAAGAGGGGCACCATATGGTGCCCCTCTTGATTATTCTGGTCGGGGAGCCGGGATTCGAACCCGGGACCTCTACGTCCCGAACGTAGCGCGCTACCATGCTGCGCTACTCCCCGATTATTGAATACCCTTCTAGAGGGCAATTCCCATTATAGGGTGTCTGTCAGCTTGAAGCCAATCAAGCCTACTCCTCGTCTTCCTCTTCAGCAGGAACCCCTTCTGGTCGCGGGGCTCGCTGTGGGTTGGAGCGCCTTGGGCTGTTGCGGGGCGATGGGCTTCTGGGAGCCTCGTTCCCCGTGCGAGGAATGATGGTGACCTTACGGTCTTCGCCCTCTCCAAGGCTCTGAGTGGTCACCTTTGGATGGTCAGCCAAAGCGACGTGAATGGCGCGTCGTTCAGCGGGGTTCATCGGCTCCAGGGTGAATGCACGCCCGGAACCCGCAACCCTGTCCGCAATCCGCAATGCCAGCCCTTTGAGGACCTGGGTCCGACGATGCCGATACTGTTCAACGTCCAGCATTATCCGGCCATCGGCCTGGTCTGGTGTGCGGCTCAGCAGCAGGTTCATCATGAACTGCATGCTTCGGAGGGTCTCTCCGCGCCTGCCGATAAGCAAGCCGGAATCGTCGCCGGTTATCTCAATCAGCTGCGTGTCAGGGGAATCATCCGGGGGTTTGGATATGGTTGATACCGCATCAACCCCCATAGCAGATAGGAATGTGTCCACAATGACCTTAGCTGCCTGGACCAGTTCTCCGCCTGCCGCAAGTGCGGTTCCCCGTACTCTGGCGGGTTCTCCGCCGATACCGAAGAGGCCGGACTTACCTTGACTGAGAACCTCTATTTCTGCCTCTTCGCGACTTACGTCGAGCTGCTTTAGAACCAGCTCGATTGCTTCTTCCACCGTCTTGCCGTTCGCTTCCACGCTGTCCGTCATCGTTTAGCTCCTCCGCCGGTTCGGCAATCGCCGCCTCTCCATCTGTCCCAGAGTCCACTGGTTCAGGACTCTTCGATCGAGACGAGGGCGATAGCCCCCCCAATCCGGTAGTAAAATACTGAATGGAAACCCCCATGAGGTTAGAA
>CAUZTE010000023.1:0-9990 GCA_963582565.1 Dehalococcoidia bacterium
CACTGGCATCGTTCCCGTTGGAGACTGCCGTATACAACGCCGTTATGGATATCGCAAGAACCGCTATCAGCGTCAGGAACGTGAGGCCGCCGTGGCCCGGTTCCCTACGATGAGTATGTTCAATCGCCCTGATTGTCATATATATATTCATCCAAGTCTAAGATTCACACTGAACCCACACCAAAGAAAATAACGACATACCCCAAACCTGGTCAATTGAAATCCGTTACTGCCCCAAAGGCGTGCATACCCTTAAACGAATCACCGTTGCCTTTGGTTCGTATGGGTAAGGTGTGAGTTACCAGTTTGTCATGAAATGAGGCGACATGAATCCATCGGAAGAATGAATAGTGGAGTAAGAGAGGTTCAAACCGTAGCTCCAATGAGTGATGGGCTATGTGTAAGGAGAGCGCAAAACAAAAGCACCCGGAGTTCCGGGGGCTTTCAATTAACGAGTTGGTGTTGGTTAGCTGCAGCCGCAAGCGCCGCCACAGCAGGCACCGCCGCCGCCCATGCCACCCATCGGGCTGGGCATCGGCTCACCACCGGCTCCAACGCTCACAGCAGCAAAGACGGAGAGCACGCGGTGCCCCTCGCCGCCACAGGTTGGGCAGGCTGCCGGATCGGAACCCTTGGACATAGTCCGAAGCACTTCAAACTTCTCTTCACAGGGGTTACAGAGATACTCGTACAACGGCATAATGTCCTCCTCAAATTCCTGACCAAATTGATTCTATATGATACGGTTTTCAAAGGTCAACCCAATTCATCGCCCAGTATCCTTGATGCCCTTCCTAGGGAACGGTACAATAGGCCGAACTCAGTATACCTAACAAGAGGGTGGTTTCAGCATGGCTCTATCTCCAACACATATCCAGGAAATGCTTACAGGGTTCTGGGTATCCAAAGCATTGTTCACCGGTGTTGAGCTGGGTTTGTTCGACGAACTGGCCAAGGGCCCAGCCAGCGCAGAAATTCTAGCGTATCGTTTGCGGCTCCACCCCGGAGCGTTGGAACGACTCATGAACGCGCTGGTGGCGCTGGAACTTATAACCAAAGAAGATGGCCGTTTCAGCAACACTGAAGAGACCTCTCAGTATCTGGTGAAGGACCAGGGTTCCTACCTTGGCGGTCAGGTTGAGCACCTCAGCCAACTCCATTGGCGGCTCTGGCAGTTGCTCCCTGGTGCCATCAGAGAGAACACGCCTCGGGTGAGAGAGGTCTTCGGGCCTGGTTTCGATATGTTGGAATCGGTCTACGCCGAGCCGCAGCGACTTCGAGGGTTCGTTCAGGGTATGCACAACCTGACCGTTGCGGACGCCCAGGAGATTGTGGACGCCTTTGACTTTGGCCCCTTTGACACCTTGTTGGACGTAGGCGGGACCAGCGGAGCATTGGTCATCGCGGCCTTAAAGAAGCATGAAAAGTTGAAGGGCATTGTTTTTGAGCAGCCTGCCGTGTGCGCGATTGCCGACGATTACCTCAAGCAGTACGAAGTGGACGATAGAGCGAAGACCCACCCGGGGGACTTCTTCCAGCGAGGCAGCCTCCCCCTTGATGCTGATGTCATTACGTTGGGTTGGATCCTCCACGATTGGCCTGAGGACCAATGTAAGGTGATCCTGCAGCATTGCTTCGATGCGCTCCAACCAGGGGGCACCATTCTGGTCTGTGAGAAGCTGCTCAATGAGACGGGTACCGGGCCTCTGCTCACTACGTTGATGGACCTCCATGCGCTGGTATCCACGGGTGGGCAGGAGCGATCCGCCGCCGTGTATCAACAATGGCTAGAAGAAACCGGGTTCACCGGTACTGAAGTTCGCCTTCTGGAGGGCAACCGAGACCTGGTGATCGCACACAAGCCGTAAACCTTAGGCCAGTGTTCCCATCCCCTCAGGTTTTCATGTTAAAGGAGATGTCATGACCATTTCACCAGACACTTTGCGTATTGTGGTACCCGACGATGCACCCGCAGCGATTGCCGGCTCTGCCCAGGAAGAGCAGCTCCGGGCACTCGGTGGCCTTGAAATGCATGACTCGTTGGCGGGGGAACCCGCACTGTTGCTCGAGCGCATCCGCGATGCCGATGTAGCAATATGTATCCGCAATTCAAGCCAGTTCTCTGACGAAGTCTTGAGGAAATGCACTCGACTCAAGCACATTGCCGTGTTTGGAATCGGCGTGGACATGGTGGACCTGGAAGCGTGCAAGCGACTTGGCATCACCGTCACCAACATCCCTGGCTATTCCGCTCCCGCTGTTGCCGAGTGCGCACTGACGTTGGCTCTCTCGGTCTCCCGGCGGGTACGGCAGAACGACCTGTTGATCCGTGAGGGTGATTGGGCAAGGGCGCCCGTTGGCCAGCTGCACGGCAAGACCCTTGGCATCATCGGCGTTGGCCCAATAGGGAAGCGCATGGCTGAGCTTGGACAGGCCGTGGGCATGAATGTCATCGGTTGGACGTTCCATCCCGACGAGGCGTGGGGAAAGCGCACCGGGGTCACCTTTGGTTCGATGGAGGATGTGCTCAGCACCGCCGATGTCGTATCCATCCACGTGCGATTATCGGATATGAGTCGTGGGTTGTTGGATGCGGAGAAGCTGGCGCTCATGAAACCCACATCCATCCTGGTGAACACCGCTCGAGGGGCTATCGTGGATGAGGAAGCCCTTGTTCAGGCGTTGCAATCAGGCCGTCTTGCAGGAGCGGGGTTGGACGTATTCACTACAGAGCCACTTCCCGCGGGGCACGCGTTCACCAAGATGGACAACGTTGTGCTGTCTCCCCACGTAGCGGCATCCACACCGGAGACCGATTACGCGGGGTTGGAGATGGTGGTGGACAACATCCGGAGTTGGAAAAACGGAGCTCCCATCAACGTCATCGTCTAATCAATTGCTGGTTGATTGCCCTCACCAAAGGGGTTACGCCAGTACGACCTGTGTATGAGCAGCTTCCGAAGGTTGCGCCACGCACGGCCTAGCTGTTCAGCCTCTGACGATGATATCTCCCGCCTGCTGAACCTGGTCACTGCGTGGGCATTCCCCAGTATACGAAGGTCACTGGAGGCGTTGGGGAACACTTCTGCCAGGCGACGGGCATACTCCGCAGGTGTTTGGTTCTTTTGATACGGCAACCCCGCCAGAGTTCCCAACCAACACATCCGCTCAAATATCACAGTGGGCGCGGTGACGGTGACGAAGAGTCGGCGATAGCTGTACCAGACCAGCCATACGATGAACACACTCCCCATGATGCCGGCGATGATGCGTCCGTCCACGCTGAAGGAATCCTCAATTCCCGGTGGGAGATCAAAGGGCTGAAAGCCTTCGTCCTCCAGGAACTCATCTTCGTCCAGTAACTCGTCAAATTCATCTTCGGTTGTCGGCGCAACATCGCCCCGCGCGGCTTCCGCATAAGACGGCAGCGCCCTGCCCGGTGTCGGCTCAAACTCTACCCAGCCAAAGTTTGGGAAATACGCCTCCGCCCACCCATGGCTGTCTGATTCTCTGACAATGTAGCCACCTGTTTCACTATCGAATTCTCTCGGCGCGTAACCGGCAACCATGCGAGCCGGCACATCGGCTTCACGAAGCAACACAGCCATCGCGGAACCGAAGTAGTCGCTGTATCCACGTCCAACAATAAAGAGGAAATGATCAACGCCATCGGCATCGAAGTCCGGAGCAGGGATGTCCTGGTCATAGGGTATTTGGTGCAGGTAGGCTTCAATCGCTTTGGCCTTATCGTAGGGATTGGAGATGTCCTTGGTAATCTCCTGCGCCAACTCGCTCACCCGGGCAGGTAGAGTGTCTGAGGTCTGTAGATACGTATCGGTCACCCATCCAGGGTAGTTTGTGCCCGCCGTGCGCAGTTGACTGGGGCTTGCTGTGGAGATTGATGAGGTCACCGTATACTCGTCTCCAACAGACAGCGCGTCAGGGCTGCTCACTCCTAGAATGTCCGGCGGAGAAGGGGGCACTCGGAGGACACGCACCCAGGAGAGCACGCCATCGTCCTTCAGCAGAGTCCCTAAGAGGGCGCTGGCCCTATCACCAGGGGCAGACTCCGGAACCAGATAAGCCCTTTCAGATCCCCCGTCCACCGTGTCCTGGAATAGAAGCTCTGAGACAATGGCGTCATCGGGCAGGCTGCGGAGGAGTCTGTCTGCCTGAGCGATCTTGGAGTCCTCATACAGTCTGGTGCTTAAGATGGGCTGCAACGCCTCGGTCAGATCGTCAGGAAGGTCAAAGGCATTAGCATCATTTGGAATCAGGGGAAGCCAATACTGGTTGGCGGACAGCACCTGCACATTCAGCTCACCTTCACTGCCCAGAGGAAGGTTGGACACCGGGAGGTTACTGGTGCTGAATAGGGGCGAAACGGTGTATTCAAGTTCCAACCGTGACCTGTTTGCCCGGGGCTGACTGCTGGGTTGGCTCTCTGTGAGCGGCAACTCCTCCACGTCATCGATAGTCCACCCTTGAGGAGCGTAAGTTGGGTAAGCTCTGGCCCGTAGATAGGTCAGATGCGGTGAATCTAATAAGAAGATGGGTTCATCGCTCAGGGAAATGGGACCTTCAAAGGGCAAGTAATCACCAAAGACTTTATACCCTCCGCCTTTCCGGTCTGGCAATGCCGCGAAGAGACGATCCAAATCGTCCTCCACCGACCCAATGGGCGCCCTCATCCATTCCCATGCAGCATCAAACCAGGGAACTTGAACGGGCCGGGCGGGGAGAATGAGCGCTACGCCCAGTGCGAGTACGACGTACAGCCCACCGCGATATACCGAGTACAGACCATGCTTTCTGGGGAACACGAATCCTACTCGTTGCCATTCCGTAGCCTGGTTCAGCGCGTGGATACGGACAACGAGCAGCATGGCAAAAGCCAGGTAGAGGAACATCTGCGGAGCGAACTCGTCCGGGAGGTAGCTCAGGTTGGAGAACATCGCTAGGCCCCCGGGCAGGACTGCCAGCCATAAGTTGTGCAGCCTGAAGGCGGCCCACGCTGAAAAATATCCGATGACCCAGGACATTGTCGCAAGCATCAGTGCGAAAGGAATGGTGTCTGTGCTGATGCCGCCCTCGCTAGCAGCCTCTCCCCATTGGTCCAGACGGCCGTTCAGCGCTTGGAAAGATTCCCAAAACCCTGTGGCTTCTGTCACGGTGGAAAGCTGCCAGTAGACGAACGCTGCACCCAGGCCGATTGCTCCTATGTGCCATGCGATGGGTTGGCTGGGCATCTTGGCTACCAGGAGACCCATGACGGTGCCAACAGCCACAATCAAGTAGAGAGACGGTGTGTCCGCCCATGCCGCGTCAGTGACGGTGTCTGTAATTATCAGTAGGGTGGCCAGGATGAGGCCAAGGATAAGCCAGCCTTCAGCGGGTGTGAACCTTCGATATGCTCGAATGAGTGGATGACCGGAGTTAAACACTGGCGCTGATGCAACTGTAGCGGCCTGGGTGGTCATGCAGGCACCTCAGGCTTGTAGGGCGTGGTCAATGTGAACGTGGGTGTGTACAACGGGCTAGCCATAGCTTCACCCAACGGCTGGTCTTTTCTCACTGCGTAGGTGCGAACCCCGCCTGATGCGAGCCGGCTCCCTACTGCTGCAATGTCTCCCGGCCCACCGAATGAGGTGGGGTCTATCAGGACTGTGGTGACTTGGGCTCCGTGGTGGAACAGCCAGCTTGCGGAGGCAGGCCAGCTGGGGTCCACGGAGGGGGTGACGATGACAACGGAACTCTGATCCAGTCCGTGCCTTCTGCCATCCTCAAGGACTTCTTCCAGTGGCGAGGTTCCCTCGGCTTTGACCAACGCCAGGGACTGCATGATGCGATCCTGATGCCCATATCCTCTGTTGGGTGGTACGTACAGTGGTTCCGCGCCATAGGCGAACAGCCCTACGAACAGGCCTGAGTCAAGGAAGTGGCGTGCAATGGACGCGGTGACAGTCACGCAATACTCTTCCGTGGATTCCGCATCGGCTCCCGCCTGGACTGCTTTGTGCAGGTCTAGGACTATCCAAACATCGCTGCCGGTGTCCTGATCGAACTGCTTGACCATGAGTTTGCCCGTGCGAACGGTAGTGGGCCAGTGGATGCGACCAAGGGTGTCAGACGGCACATACTCGCGAACACTGGACACCGTTGGGCTTGTGCTGGCGGTCGGTCGACGGAACGTGCCCTCGCCAGGCGACCCTCGCCTAGGAAGGGAGAAGAGTGGTATGGGGACAGTGGTGGGATAGACCACAACCTGTTGGGCGGTCTCGAACCGTCTGCTGTGGCGGAACATCCCGAAGGGGTCTGCCGCTGTTATCTCGATAGGCCCTATCGTGAAGACGCCCCTGCCACGGGCGATGATGCGGTTCGTCCACGTATGTGTGGCGTGGGTGGCCATGCCGATAGCCCGACCGCTTGGAGGCCCGGGGAACGTGGTCAATTCCGTTATCTCTAGAACCGGCTTGGGCGCAGCGGTGTTGGTGACGCTTATCTGGGTGATGAATGTGCCACCGACTTCTCGATATCCAAGCTGTCGCTGGGCCCGTACTTCCAGTCCACGGAGGCTAATGATTCCCCAGACGTAGGTGACGAGGAGTGCGAAGCCAAGGGCATAGGAGAGTCGATAATAGATAGCGAATCCCGTGGCCATGGCATACGCCAAAGCCAAGATGACCAGCAGCAGCACGATTTGGAATCTGTTAGGGCGATAGCGCATAGCCTGGCTTATCCTGTCGGTGCCTGTTGCCCTGCTCGTACGCCTGGCACCTGAACCTCTTCCAACGCCGCCTCAACGATCATTCTACCACTCACTCCCCGCATTCTGGATGATGGTGGGACGATGACGCGATGGCCAAGCACCGGAATTGCCATCTCTTTCACGTCGTCAGGCAAAACGTAGTCGCGACCCCGTATGAGCGCAAGGGCCTGGCTTGTCCGGAACAATGCCAGAGAACCTCTGGGCGATGCACCAAGGTCGGCATCTGGGTGTTTCCTGGTGGAGTTGACCAGCGCCACAACGTATTCCGTGATAGCGATCTCTGCGTGGATGGTCTTCACAATCTCCTGGAGTTCCAATATCTCCTCGGCAGTGACCACCGGTTCCAACGTATCAATAGGGTGATGAAGTACCTGCTGGCTCACCACGGAAACTTCGTCTTCCTGGGACGGGTACCCCAGGGATATCCGAAGCATGAATCGGTCTAGCTGGCCCTCCGGCAATGGGAAGGTGCCCTCGTACTCGATGGGGTTCAGCGTGGCAAGCACCATCGCCGGACGCGGGAGAGGGTGGGTGATGCCGTCCACGGTTACCTGATGTTCTTCCATGGCTTCAAGCAACGCGGACTGGGTCTTTGGGGTCGTCCGGTTAAGCTCGTCTGCCAGCACCATCTGGGCCATGATCGGGCCGGGGCGGTACTCAAACTCACCGGATTGTTGGTTGTAAATCGTTACGCCGGTGATATCGCTCGGTAGGAGGTCGGGTGTGAACTGGATGCGACCGAAGCTGCAGCCTGTGGACTTTGCAACACTGCGGGCCAGCATGGTCTTACCAACGCCGGGCACATCTTCTATGAGTAAGTGGCCCCCGCATATCAGGGCTATGACAGACTGTTCAACAGCCTGCTGTTTGCCGATAATCACGCGGGATATGTTGTCAACGATCTGCTTGATCTTGGCCTGGGCGGCGTTACCATCTTGCACTATGTCCTCCTTGGAACTACTTAGTGAATGATGACTGGCAATGAATTGACCTGTGAGGGGAATGTATTGGGAGTGTTAGGGGTTAAAGACGCTCCTCACAGGTCAATTCTCATAGGTTGGACTTGTGAAACTCGCTTGCTCACAAACAGGATAGCGTAAAATATAATATTCATACAACTACATGTGGGTTTAGGTTGTCATTGATGGGTTGCGACATCTCACGTGAGAGGTTGGACAGCTTCCCCAATTAATTGTTGTCTGGCTGCCTGTGTGACCAGGGCCAATACTTCTTGGAGGGCTATTCCCTTTTCCAGCGCAATGGCGCGGCAAACATCGTACTCAGGCGCGGTAGCCACTACTGCTCCGTCCAAGAGTTTCACTTTGACCGGCACTTTCCCGAAATCCGTGTCAACATCGCGCATTTCCCTATCGGCTACGTGGCGCTCCACGTCACGCCTACGGACGCCAAGGGTTGAGGTCTCCTGGAACAGCAATGCAACGGCCTGCCCTTCCAACGACTCCGGGACCAGCACGTTAAGCAGTACCCCGGGTCGATTCTTTTTCATCTGGATAGGGGTATGCCAAACGTCTAGCGCACCCAGGGTGAACAACCGCTCCTGGACGTAGCCAAGGATCTGGGGGCTGATGTCATCCATGTTGGTTTCAAGCATTACCACGCCGCTTGAGGCCTGTATCGATTCAAGCTCGCCTACCCACAATGCAACGGCGTTTGGATAGGTGTCAGGGTTTCTGGTTCCCAACCCGTAGCCTACTTTGTTCAGCCGCATGGACGGTCGTGTGAACTCCGCCAGCTCGGTGACGATAGCCGCGCCTGTGGGTGTGACCAGCTCGCCCGTGTAACCGTTCGGCGGCGTGGTTACGGGGGCGTTCGCCATGGCTGCCAACTCCACAGTGGCAGGGGCAGCGGCGGGCAGTTGGCCGTGGGCGGCATTGAACACACCGGAGCCCATGGGTATGGCGCTGGAGTAGAGTCGCTCGATCCCTAGCAATTCAAGCCCTGCAACCGTGCTGACCACATCGATGAGTGTGTCCAGCGTGCCGAGTTCGTGCGGATGTGGTGACGGGTCTTCCGCGCCGCTGCGATGCACCTTGCGTTCTGCCTGCTCCAACCGGCGTATAACGGCCTGGCTCTTTTGTGCTACAGATTCTGAAAGCGAACTGGCAGCGATGGTGGTTGCAAAGTCCTCCCAACCCATCCTGACAGACTCAGCCTCACCGGTGCTGGTTTGGAGCGTGACGTGGAGTCCTTGCAGCCCTCCCCGCCGGTCCTGCTTTGTTGTGATGGCGCAGCCGGGGATCGGTAGCTTGGCCAACTCTGCTTGCAGCGCCTCTACCGTGACGCCTGCGTCCAAAATGGCACCCAGCAGCATATCGCCACTGGCGCCGCCAATCATATGGATGTAGCCAACTCGCATAGTTTCTCCGTGGCACGTTTGATGAGATGTAATTATCCACTATGGAGCAGGATTCTACCATGACTCCAAACGAAGAGAGCCCCATAACGGGGCTCTCTTGCTATAGCTACGTGTTAAATCAGGCGGGTACGTACTCGGTGGTATACGGAACCTTCTCGTATAGCTCACCGGAGAGGGCATTTTGCCAATCGGTGTCTACCGGCAGCACCTTCTCAATGGGCCGAAGGGAATAGATGTTTGTGCCGAGCCCTGGCGGTTTTCCTCCGTCCTCGACTGTCTTCACGGCTTCCATCAGGATCTTGCGCGCCATGATGATGGCCCTGTCCGTGGTGCCGAGGTGCTCCTTGGTCCTGTCGCAGATTGGACCCATGGTGTCCTGCACAGCCCTGTCCTGGGTGTTGGTGCCGGGGATGCCGGAGTAGGTCTCTGTCTTCTGCGCTTCTCTATCGATGTAGTAATCGTTGCCGCTGTTTGCCAAGGATCGGAATCCCTCTTCGACGATGATGTCCTTTCCGAACTCGTTGCCTGTGCCTGTCTGCGCACGCTCAGACTCCGTCATTGGCTGGCCATCGAATCGATAGCTGAAGTTCCAGACCAGCGTGTTCTCGTCGTCGATGGGCACCCATATGTGGCCGGAAGCCCTGCCCTCGGATCGAGCAAGTTGGTTCGGTCTAAGCTGGTAGAACGGCGCGACGAAGTGGTAAGTGCGGACGTAATCGCCCTCTTCATCGCTGATGGGCCGTATGCCAGCGTAGGTATAGCCGTAGTCGGTGGGCGCGACCTCCACGTGGGCTGCCATTGAACGACCCCTTGCCTTGGCCATTGCCTGGCTGTTGATGCGCTT